>JAKSCO010000222.1 GCA_022360575.1 Bacteroidales bacterium
GGTAAAAGTTTCTTATATGTCAACAAACCGAACTTACAGAAACAGGGTAATGGCTACTGCTTCGACTGGTTTAATGGAAAACGGTTTGGCTGTTACACTATCGGGTTCGCATCGTTGGGCTCAAGAAGGATATATCGAAGGGACATTTTATGATGCCTGGGCTTGTTTATTAGCTGTCGAGAAACAATTCAATAAAAGACATTCTTTGGCTTTAACTGCCTTTGTTGCTCCTAATAAAAGAGGAAAATTAATAGGTTCGAATCAAGATGCATATGATTACTTAGATAATAACTTCTATAATGCAAATTGGGGGTATCAAAATGGAGAAAAAAGAAACTCAAGAATAGCAAATACTTTTAAGCCTTTTGCTACATTAACTCACTATTGGGATATCAACGAAAAATTAAAAATAAATACATCTTTGGCTTATTCTTTTGGACGTACTGGAGCAACTGCCTTAAATTGGTATGATGCAAAAGATCCTCGTCCAAATTATTACAAATATCTACCTTATTACAATAGAGAAAAAGAGAATTATGTTTGGGAAAATACTCAAGTTAATTGGGATTATTTCTATTTTGCAAATGCAAAGAACTTATACACTTTGTCTAATGTAAATGGAGTTAGTGGCAATAATGTTACTTTCAATCGCTCTAAATACATTGTCGAAGATCGCAGAGTAGATCACAATCAATTAAAAGCAACTGTTTTTGCGGATTATGATCTTAACGAAGATTTAAAATTGAGTGGTAATGTTAATTATACTTGGTATAAGGGACGTCACTTCAAACTAGTTGATGATTTATTGGGTGGCGATTATTGGGTAGATGTTGACCAATTTGCCGAAAGAGATTTTGATGATCCTGTTGTTGCTCAAAGCAATTTAGATAATCCAAATAGATTAACTAAAGTGGGCGATACTTTTGGCTACGACTACGATGCTAACATTCAGCAAATAGGTGGTTTTGTTAAAGCCGATTATACAATGGGCGCTTTAGACCTTTATTTAGGAACTCAATTGTCGAGTACAAGTTTTTTCCGAACAGGTAATATGCGTACCGGAAAATTCCCTACCGAATCATTTGGCGATTCAAAAAAACAAAACTTCTTTAACTACGGAGTTTCTTTAGGGGCTAATTACAAAATCACGGGTCGTCATATAGTGTATGCTAATGCTAAATACACGACACGAGCTCCTTATTTCAAGAATGCTTATGTTTCGCCTCGTACAAGAGATCATGCTGTAAATAATTTAACCAGCGAAAAAATAATGTCGGCCGATTTAAACTATGTTATACGTTTGCCTTTCTTAACTGGCCGTGTATCCGGATATTATTCTAAGTTCGAAGATCAAACAAAAATTAAAAGCTATTTTAACGATTTAAATCATAGTTTTATTAATTATACAATGACAGGTATTGATAATAAACACTTTGGTGTTGAGGCTGCTTTAGAAGGTAAAATTACTTCTGAACTTAGCGTGTTAGCTGTAGCTGCAATTGGTCAATATACTTATGACTCAAGACCTGATTTATCGGTTACAGTTGACAATAGTGGAGAACCACCTTCAACGCCGTCTTCTAAAAATCCGTTTTTAAACAAACCTAACGATGGTGTTGTATATCTAAAGAATTTTTATTTGCCCGGAATGCCTCAAAGAGCATATTCTTTGGGTGTAAAATACAGCTCACCTAAATTCTGGTGGATCGAAGCAAATGCAAATTATTTTGATAAAATTTATCTTGATTTCCATCCTGCCCGAAGAGTAGAAAGTGCTATTATTGGTCTTGATCCATCAATACCAACAGACGCTGATAAAATAAAAGCAATAACTCAACAAGAGCAACTTTCTTCTAATTTTACAGTAAATATATCAGGAGGAAAATCATGGAAAATAGGCGATTACTTTTTACGATTACATGCACAAGTAAATAATCTTTTAGATAATAAATCTTTTGCTACAGGAGGATACGAACAAGCTAGATTTGATTATGCAAAACGAGATTTAAATAAGTTTTCGCCTAACTACTTTTATGCTTACGGTAGAAACTATATGTTAATTTTAACCTTTCAATTTTAAATAAAGTAAGAAAAAAATATATCATGAAAAATTACAGAATAATATCAGGATTATTAGCACTATTTACTATGACAGTGCTTTTATTTTCGTGTGTCGACGATGATTTCGATACTCCTAAAACTCAAACTTTGCCTGTAGGTAAACTAAAAACAATTGCCGATCTTAAAGCTATGACTTTAGATGCTGCAATTACCGAAGATGCAAGTGTTTATGGAGTTATAACAATGGACGATAAAAAAGGGAATATATATAAAACAGCTTATATGCAAGATGCTACCGGAGCTATTGCATTGCATTTCGAAACTTCAGGAGGTATTTACCAAGGCGATTCTGTTCGTCTTTATCTTAAAAATTTAAAGGTCGGTAAATACAGAGAACTATTTCAAGTAGATGCTGTCGATGGAAATGGATTCAATTTAGATTATCATATAGTAAAAATTAAAACTCAGGTAGAAGTTACTCCTGTTGTTACTACTATAAGCGAAATAAATCAAAACAAACCGAACTTTCAGGGTAAATTAGTAAAATTAGAAAATGTAGAGTTTGTTCCTGGTGATACTGCTGTTAACTATGCTAATGCCGCAGATCAACAATCTTTAAGCTTACACATACAAGATGCTCAAGGGGAAACTATGATTGTTCGTACTAGTGGGTATTCTTCAATTGCTGAGAAAAAAACACCAACCGGAAATGGTTCTATTATAGCTATCGTGGGGCAATTCAATAACGATATGCAATTGCTTATTCGTACTACCGACGAAGTAGTTATGACTGGCGAAAGAATAAGTAGCGAGTTAGTTACTCCTGAAGGTACCGGCGAAAAAGCCGACCCATACAATGTAGCTGCTGCTGTTGCTAATAACTCAGGAAACAGAAAATGGGTTCGAGGCTATATTGTTGGAGTTGCCCAAGCGGGAAAAAAAGAAACTGTTTTTGATTTCGACGCTCCTTTTTCAAGCAATTCTAACATATTAATTGCTGATAATCCGCAAGAAAGAAACTCAAATAATGTATTAATTGTGCAATTACCTAGTTCTAGTTCTGCTGTTAGAACTGCTTTAAACCTACAAGACAATGCTGCTAATAAAGGAAAACAAGTAAGTGTAAGGGGAACTTTGATTTCTTATTTTAATCAGCCAGGAATGAAATCTACCTTTGGTTGTATTATTGATGGTAACGAGCATGGCGAAACTGATGATATCCCAGGAATATTCTACGAAGAAACTTTTCCAAGTAACATTTCTGCTTTTAGCACATTTAGTGTAACAGGAGATCAAGAATGGGAGTGGGCTCATTATGGTGCAGGTTGTGCAAAAATGACAGGATATGTATCTAATGTTAGTAATGCAAATGAAGATTGGCTTGTTTCTCCTCGTATTAATTTATCAACTAAAACAAATGTTAAATTAATCCTGAAAGAAGCAATTAACTTTATTGCATCATATGATGATCTTCAAGTGCTTGTATCTACAGATTATGATGGAACCAGTAATCCAAACTCTCAGGGAACTTGGACTGCTTTATCTATAGCATCTCGCCCCGCCGGGGATTCTTGGGATTTCCAATCATCAGGAGATATTGATCTGTCGACTTATGATGGGCAAGCAACATTCTATATTGCATTTAAGTATTTAAGCTCAACTTCATCTAGAGCTGTTTGGGAAATAGGAAACATTCTATTAAGAGAAGCTAATTAATATATCTTTAAAAAAACAAAACAAAGCTGTCTGGTTTATTTCAGGCAGCTTTGCTGTTTATAATTATACCAAATGAATTTTAAGATGAGGGACATTCTTTTGGTATTTAAAGTATTGACAATTATCAAAGATTTTACCCCGATTTTAGTTTATTCCCCGCCAGTAATTACAATCTTTTGTGATTTTACAATCAAGATTTGAGTATCAAGTATTAAGTTTAAAAGAATGAAGGTTGTTTAGAGATTTCTTAAAAAATAAAACGCAAGTTTTATTAAAAAAGGCACTAACAAGCGCAGCTTGGGTATCCATTCGACGAAACAATCGTTAAAAATAAAAAGTTGTCCGAAGCTTTAGCAAGTTCTTTTTTATTTAGATTGTGAGTCGAAAATGGGTAAGCGAGCTTGTCTGCCTAGATTTTTTCGTTTCCTTTTTCATCAACCCTTCATGATTTCAAGATATATTAAAAATCATGAAGGTTCACGAGCGGGATGAGTTTTGGATTTGTGGGAGCGAGTAGCATAAGAAAAAGGAAAGAAGAGAATAATAGAACATGAAGAATAATCTTTTTTAGTAGAGGCTTCCAGTTAATAATCGAACTCAGGTTATTAAATAATATCAAATGAATTTCAAGAGGAGTGATGTTCTTTGGGTATTATATCATAAATTCTTCTGAGCAACTCACCAGCAGCCTTTAGCAATACAAAAGTAACTCTGAGCAACCGACGAGAAACCTTGAGCAACTCATCAGCAACCTTTAGCAACTGACAAGGAAGTCTGAGCAACCCACCAGCAGCCTTTAGCAATACAAAAGTAACTCTGAGCAACCCACCAGAAACTAGAAGGAGAAGACGGGCAACCTGTCGCAACTTAAGGGAAATAAGCCGCAAGATAATTTCCATTCGAATTATATTTATATAAATGGTATTAATGCAATAGAAATATTATTTTTACAAAACAAACATGCTTGAGTTATTCAGGTTAGGATTTATTGTGAGATAATTTTTTATTATATGAGAAAACAAATTTGTTCGGGATTTTTAATAAGCATTTTATTATTAGTAGGTAATAGTTTTTTATCTGTAGGTTCTACAAAAAACAATTACGATGATCCTTACACCGAGGAAAAGAAAAAAGATTCAATACCAATATATCCCGATTTAGTTTACGAATATAAAATTACCGAACTAAACAATAAAACTCCTATCGAATTAGAATATAACGATAGAGTGCGCCGATACATCGATGTTTATACCATCGAACGCAGAGATCATTTAGCTAAAATAATCGGATTAGCCGAGTTGTATTTCCCTATTTTCGAAGAAGCTCTCGACAAGTATCAACTTCCCTTAGAACTAAAATATCTTGCTATTGTCGAATCGGCACTTAATCCAAGAGCGGTATCATCTTCGGCAGCTGTTGGATTGTGGCAATTCAAAATAAATACAAGCAAAATGTTCGATTTAAAAGTAAATTCTTTTGTCGACGAAAGATGCAATCCTTATAAAGCAACCGAAGCAGCATGTAAATATCTGCAATACCTGTATCGTGTATACAACGATTGGCAGCTTGCCTTAGCAGCTTATAACGGAGGGCCAGGAGTAGTGCGTAAAGCAATTGAACGATCTGGAGGAAAAACCAATTTCTGGGAAATTCATCCATATCTTCCAGCTCAAACAAATGGATATGTTCCTGCTTTTATTGCTGTAAATTATGCAATGAATCATTACAAAGATCACAACATAAAACCAATAAGATCAAAATTTATAAATATAGATGTAGATACTCTTGTTATTTATAAATCAACTTCGTTCGAACGCATTGCCGAAGTAACAAGAGTGCCCGTAAAAACGATTCAATATCTAAATCCATCCTATAAAAAAGACTATATCCCTAAATCACGACAAGGAGCTACTCTTGTTCTTCCTAACAACAGAATAAAACGATTTCTCCGAAATCAAAATGCAATATTCGATAAGTCAATTCCTAAGAAAGATTTTAAAGAAGTAATTGCCGATGCAGGGCAAACATCCGGAAAAATAAAAGTAACTCACGAAGTGTTAAGAGGCGAGTATTTTCATAAAATAGCAATTAAATACAATTGTACAATCGATGACATTAAAGCTTGGAATCATTTACCTACAAACGAACTTAATATCGGACAAAAACTAACAATTTGGGTTAAACCTCAGTTGGCTCAAATTATTCAAGACGAAATGAAAGCTCAACGAAGATTAAGAGATACTACCGATCGATATATATATTATACAATACAAAAAGGAGATACTTTTTACAGCATAGCTACAAAATTTAATTGTCGATCAATTGCCGAATTAAAAGAAGAAAACAATATTGTTAACGAGAAAGACCTTAAACCTGGGAAGAAAATAAAAATATATTTAAATAATTAAATTTAAAAATTATGAGAAAAATTCTGATTTATTTATTCATTCTTACATTTGCTGCATGTAAAAACGATCCAACAAAATTATTACCTAATGTAACCGGAAAGTCAGGCGAAATAGTGCTTGTTATCGAACCTTCTCAGTGGAGTTCCGATGCCGGAAAAGAGTTCCGTCGAGCATTTACTCAAGCTTATCCTGCACTACCTCAAAACGAACCTCTTTTCGATTTAATACACATCCCTTTTAGTGCATTCTCAAATATTTTCAAAACTCATCGCAATTTAATAGTTGCTAAGGTCGATAAAGAAGCTAAAGAACCTAAAATCTTGATACGTAAAAATTTTTGGGCTAAACCTCAGTTAATAATTAATATAATAGCTCCTAGTGGCGAGTCATTAGCTAACTTAATAAAAGAAAAAGGAGACATTTTAGCCACTCGGGTTCTAAAAAAAGAAATGGAGCGATATGCCGACGTTTATAAGAAGAACATGAAAATAGAGATAACCGAGAAATTGAAACGAAAATTTGGGATAGACATAATAATCCCATCAGGATATACTCTCGATTTAGATACAACTAATTTTGTTTGGCTCGAACGAAGAGGTCTCGACGATGCCGTACAAGGATTATTAATTTATACTTACGACAAACCAGAGGTTGAACTCACAACTCCTTTTATTATGGCTAAACGAAATCAGGTTACTAAAAAATATGTGCCTGGTCCGGTTGCAAATTCTTATATGGCTGTCGAAAACGAGATGGAGCCTTACAGAAGAGAAATAAAAATGGATGGTACAAACTTCATCGAATTACGTGCTTTATGGAAAGTTGAAAATGATTTCATGGGAGGGCCATTTGTTAGCTTCACTTTCGTCGATGAAAAGAAAAATAAAGTAATTAATGTCGACGGATTTGTATATGCCCCTCGATTAGATAAAAGAAATTATATACAACAAATTGAAGCAGTTTTAAATACAGTTCGATTTAATAAAAATGAGTCAAATAACAATAAGTAAAGCTCAGATCGAGCAATCAAAGAAAAATCCCGAACTTGTTGTGTTAACAGCAAAACAAGTTCAGAAGGATTTTGCAATGTTTGGGATTCAAGTCTCTTTCTCGAATAATACAAATCTTGTTTACGACGAACTATTTACTCAGCTAAATCGATATGTGCAAGACATGCTAGATAACAATTACGACAAATTGGTATCTTTAATTTATCAAATCGATTTAAATAAAAAGGAGTTGGCAAAGCCCGAACCCGATATCGAGTCTGACTCTATTTCAGAACTAATAACTTATAAAATCTTAGAAAGAGAATTCAAAAAAATACTTATACGATTATATTTTAAAGAAAAGGAGCAATAATATTGTTCCTTTTTTGGCTTAGATAAAAAAACCAGAAACCAATGAAGAAATCTCTTATTATAACTTTAATTACAATATTGTTAGCTGTAAATGTGAAAGCAGGATGGATAATTACTCAGCAAATTTATGATTCTGACGAAGGAATTGAACATGCAATTACAAAAACAATATATTTACATAATAATGTAATGAAAGTTGTCTTAAAAGATATTTCCACAATATTCGACTTAAATAAAGAAACAATAACAATTATAAATCAACAACAGAAAATATTTTGGCAAGGTAAAGTTGATACTTATAAAGAAGAGATAAAAGCAGAGATACTACAAAAAATGGATAAACAACTCGAAAAAGCTTCTGAAGAACAAAAAGAAATGATCCATAAGATGTATCAAAATATGATTGAGTCTATTGATGATCCTGCAAAATTTATTGGAGAAGAACCCGACGAATACGAAATAGAAATCCGAAAAACAACCAACAAAAAACAATTGGTAGGTTTATTAGCCGAAAAATATAATGTTATTGTTAACGGAAAATTAAAAGAAGAAGTATGGTTATCCGAACAAAATAATACTTGTAACGACTTTAATATTTATAGGTTTTATAAAATATTTGGAGATTTTATTAATCAATCCGAAAATGATGTATATTATCATAATAACGAAAAATATATTGAATTTGCACATAAAGGATTTCCTCTAGAATCAGTAAACTATTTTGGAGGATACGAAACAATAAATAAAGTAATTGAATTAAAACAACAAGTAATTTCTGAAGGAGACTTTAGTATTCCTGAAGATTATAAAAAAGTGAAGCTTATCCAATTAGAATTAACTCCGATTGAATAAGATTGTGCGAATTTTAAAGTCTTGTGTTTGTAGTTTTTGTGAGAGAGATATAGTCAGGATTGCTTATAATAGATTTGTTGGCAATAAATAATAACCACAAAAATATAAACCATGAAAACAATTGTAACTTTATTTCTTTTATGGAGCTCAGTTTCCATGTTCGCGCAGCAAAACAACGATCTGATAAACACAAAGTTTACCGAAAAATCTCAGTATTTATTTAATGAATTTGTTGATGGAAAGGTACATCTTAAATCAGGAATGATATCAAGTGAAAAATTAAATTATAATCTATTCTCAGGCGAGATTTGTTTTATAAGAAACAATACAATTCTTGAAATAACCAACAAAAAAGATATTCTATTTATTGTCTTACACGATTATAAGTTCTACTGTTTTAATGAAAAATATTATTTCTCTATTTTCAACCATAAAGGGACTAAAATATTAAAAACAATGAAAGTTGATGATGAAGATGCAAATAAAGTAAGTGGAACTTATGGTATTAGTAAAGA
>JAKSCO010000109.1 GCA_022360575.1 Bacteroidales bacterium
TGTAGTTAAAGTATCCGACTCGCTTATATCAGCTGTTATGTTATTTTGAGTTGTTCCGTCGGGGAAAGTATAACTGCCTCCATTACAAACTCCGGCATTTACTGTATCGGCATATACCGGATTTACAATTACATTTGTAACAATAATACTATCGCAACCACTAACTGAAGATAAGGTATCTGACCTTGTTACATCAGCAATTATATTATTTTGAGTTGTTCCATCGTGGAAAGTATAACTACCTCCACTACAAATAGCTCCATTTATAGTATCGTTATATACAGGATTTACAGTTAAATTGGTTACAATAATGCTATCGCAACCGTTTACTGTATTTAATGTATCTGACTCTGTTAAATCTGCTGTTATATTATTTTGTATTGTTCCGTCGGGGAAAGTATAACTACCGCCACTACAAATCGAAGCTCTGACAGTATCGTTATAAGTAGGATTTACTCTCAGATTGGTAACAATAATGCTATCGCAACCATGTACCGAAGTTAAAGTATCCGACTCGGTTACATCTGCTGTTATATTGGTTTGTGTTGTTCCGTCGGGGAATGTATAACTATCTCCATTACAAACCGTAGCATCTACCGTATCATTGTGTATTGGATTAACTGTTAAATTGGTTACAATAATGCTATCGCAACCATTTACTGTAGTTAAAGTATCCGACTCTGTAATATCAGCTGTTATGTTATTTTGAGTTGTTCCGTCGGGGAAAGTATAACTGCCGCCATTACAAACTCCAGCATTTACCGTATCGTTATAAGAAGGATTTACTGTTATTGTTATAGTATTACAGTTTCCTGGAGTAACACACCCTCCTTCGCCTCGGATATAATACGTTGTAGTAACTGTAGGACTTACAATAATCGAATCAACAGAAGTTGTATCTATCCGAGTACCTCCACACGAACCAGTATATACATACCATGCTGTTGCATCCTTTAAGTTTCCTGCTATATTTATTACATCTGATCTTCCTGCACATATCACCGACGATCCTGCAGTTAAAGTAGGAACATCGGGCTCATCACATACTTCAGTAATTGTAATCGAACAAGGAAAAGGATTTAATGCATAAGGAGTAGAAATATGTTTTTCCCAATTGTTAACATCATTTATAGCTCCTCTAACATCAACCAATAAACCTGATGTTAAAGTACAATTATAGCTAAAATTATCTAACTCATTAGCACCATCGTATAAACGAATAGCACTCGTTCCATTAACTAAATCATCAGGCAATGCTGATGTTGCATTAGAAGTAGCACCACCATCCCAATCTCCATCGGTAGTACCTGATTCAAGATTATAATGAATACCCGATATCATACTAGGCGAAGCCTCGGTGCCTTGATAAGCAAATATTTGATCGCCTAAATAACTAAGCAACATATCACCACTAACATTCCCTTCTGTTGCCGACGGGGTACTCCCCCCCGTTGGAATTTCTATATTAACAATAGTTCCTCCCGGAAGATTTACTGTTGCTTGCCACACTATCGTAGAATCACCAGCATTGATAGAAAAACCAGAACCATCATTCCAACCTTTGTCTGTAAAATTTATAGTTGTATTAGCTTCTACATCTTTTAACAGAACAAATGAAAAATCGACATCTGAACCATCTGCATTTAATCCGACAAAAGCAATTTCGCCTAGATTAAGAGATGTTTGCGAAATACTCGAAAAATTAAATCCTATTAAAAATAAGAGTAGTACGTAAATTTTTTTCATCTTCTTAAGATTTGTGACTTGCCCAGAAAATAAATTCTCCTTTTAATCATAATCTTAGACACAGTCTGTTTCGTAACTTAAATTTCATTAAATACATTTTAATTTCTTGGAGGGTAAATCCCCTTATTACATATAATATAGTTTACTGACAGAAAGGGAGGTATATTATAGTGTCCCATACTCTTACCAGCATTTTGAACTTTTGTATCTATTGAGTATTCGTTTAATTTAACATTTGAACTGGGGTTAAACGAAGGTGTTCCTGTTCCGGCAATATAACTTCCTGAGGGATCTTCGATAGTACCTTCTTCGGCTGCATTAACAGTACTTACTGCTAAATGTGTATGATTGGGTAATTCATCAGGTGTCATTACAATATTTTCAAATCCACCTCTCTGACCCAGTATATATGGGGACAAACCCGGAGCTTGCCCTTGTTGAATAGAAACCCTCCCTCTAAAATCGGGTAAAGCAAAAACAGTCCGTCCATCGCCTCCATATCTTATTCCTATAATAGAAAACAAAGAGGTATACGAACTTATACTTAACATTTGCCCATTACAAAGCATCCAACCTACTGGAGCAAAGTTTCCGGCAAACATCATTATATTTCCTATAAAAGCTTCCATATTTAATACTTTTAAACAATTACTTAATTTCTGGGTGGATAAATTCCATTAAAACAGATAATATAATTTACTGTTAGAAAAGGAGGAATATTATAGTGTGTTACAGATTTTCCGGTATCTCCTACTGTAGTAAACACCGAATTTTGATTTAGCTGTATATTTGCCTCACTATTAAAAGCCTGATAGCCTGTACCTGCAATAAAGTTTCCTGAAGGGTCTTCGACAGTACCTTCTTCGGCTGCTTCAAATTTATTTGCTACATCGTGCGAATGCAACGGCATTTGATCTAAGGTTAAACCAACGTATTCAAATCCTCCTGTCTGTCCTAATTTATAATCCGACAAATTCGGACCTTGTCCGGCATGAATTACAACCTTTCCCCTAAAATCGGGTAAAGCAAAACTTGTTCTTCCATCGCCCCCATATCTGGTTCCAATAATACTATATAGTGCCTGATATTGAGAGATTGAGAGAAAACTCCCATTACACAAAAGCCAATTTGGGGGAGCAAAGTTTCCGACAAACATCATTATACTTCCAATAAAAGCATCATCCATATTATTATCTTTTTATATTTTAACTTCTTTGAGGAAAAACACCATCGTTACAAATAATATAATTTACAGTTACAAAAGGAGGTACATTATAATGACCTTTAACTCCTCCGGTTTTTTCGAGTTTAGTAGACACTGAATTTGAATTTAATGCAATATTTGCACTTGAATTAAATGAAGAAGTACCTGTACCTGCAATAAAGTTTCTCGAAGGATCTTCAACGATACCTTCTTCGGCAACATTGACAATACTTTTTGCTGCATGCGAATGAGCAGGAAGTTCGTTTGGATTTATTACAACATTTTCGGCTCCTCCTTTTTGCCCTATTCGATAAGAAGACAAACCAGGCCCTGTACCTGCATGAATTGCAACTCTACCTCTAAAATCGGGTAAAGCAAAATTGGTTATGCCATCGCCTCCATATTCATTTCCTATAACAGCAAACAATTGTTGATACTCACCAATCGCAAGTAAACCTCCATTACAGAAAAACCATCCCCGGGGAGCAAAATCCCCCACAAATGGCACAATTGATCCGATAAAGTAGCCCCACATAACAATATTCTTTTAGTTAA
>JAKSCO010000106.1 GCA_022360575.1 Bacteroidales bacterium
ATTATATTATTTAAATAAAGTGGTTCCGTTAAAAGTTAAGAGTTTGGCTAAATAATTAAGCCGTATTTTAATGTAAGGTTCTGTTTTTTTAGGATCAAGATATGAGTATCAAGTATTGATATTAAAAGAATGAAGATCATTTTGAGATTTTTTAAAAAATAAAACGTAAGTTTTATTAAAAAAGGCACTCACAAGCTTGTCTGCCTAGATTTTTTCGCCTCCTTTTTCATCGATGGAAAAAGGAAAGGAATGTTTTTCTTTCTGTTCTTTGAGATCAAAGAACCAAAATCATCTGAAATCGACAAATTTTGATAATTCCGTTTCCGTATTTGCAACACAAGTTTTTCAATAATGCTCAAGGCTTTAATATACAAATTTAAGTATGATTCTAATTAACAATTATCAAAGATTTCACACCGATTTCAGTTTATCCCCCCGCCAGTAATTGTAAGGTTCTGTTTTTTTAGGATCAAGATATGAGTATTAAGTATTGAGATTAAAAGAATGAAGATTGTTTTGAGATTTTTTAAAAAATAAAACGAAAGTTTTATTAAAAAAGGCAATCACAAGCTTGTCTGCCTAGATTTTTTCGTTTCCTTTTTCATCGATGGAAAAAAGAAAGAAATATTTTTATTTTTTGTAGATATTGATACATGTACAATTATTTCGACCAGTCTGAGTCTTCGAGTTCGAAAATTTCATTTACAGTTTTCTCGAAAATAGACGCGATTTTTAGCGATAAAACAGTTGACGGAACATATTTGCCAAGCTCAATTGCATTTATTGTTTGTCGACTAACCGATACCAGATTTGCTAAATCGGCTTGTGTAATATTTTTTCTGGCTCTTTCGACCTTTAATAAGTTTTTCAAAATATAGATTTTATATGAGTTACTTAATTATACAAATTTATGGTTTCGGTAGTGGTAATATATAATTACATAAACAATAAGTTGAAACTGTAAAATATAAAAGCCTTCGAGTTTAATGTCGCCATTAATCAAGAATAAAAGCGATGCTATTATCCATGTTATTAAAAGCGATTTGCCTAAACTCATGTATCTTAGTTTTTGTACAAACTCGTCTTCGATTTTTTCTTTCGAAAACATATACATAAGAAATCCACTAAACGACACCAACAAGCTAATCCATGTTAATGTTTTGCCCAGTTCGATCGAGATAATTTCGACATTCGATTTTTCGATAACAGTTGTTGGGTCTAGCAATCCGGATCCTTCGTTATACCCGTCATTCCAACCATTAATAAAGTCGTTTATGTTAGCAATGGTCGATAGTATAGCGGCAACAATTACAAAGCTAATTCCAATCTTTTTAAAATAGTGAGGTAAATAAGTTTTCATGTTCTTTGATTATTTAATAAAAAAATTCGATACAAATGTAATGTGTGCTTTACATAAAAGCAAGTTGTTTTTACAAAAAGTTATGTAAAGATTCCATGTCGAGTTAAGATATTGGCAAATACGACTCTCCGATTTGAGTTTGCAGTAAAGCAAATCGAGTATATATTTTTTAATGTATCCAAACAAAATACTTATAGTGCATAAAATATAAGTAATGATTTGCTATGTAACATTTATTTTCGACTATTTGATATAATAGATTGTATCGATTCGATGGTTTTGCGAATATTGAGCTCAATCGAAGCTCAAATGGCATCTTTTTGCAAATATTGAGCTCAATATAGGTTCAAATCTTGAGGAATTGCAAATATTGAGTTCAATATAGGTTCAAGTCTTGAGGATTTTGCAAATATTGAGTTCAATATAGGTTCAAGTCTTGAGGAATTGCAAATATTGAGTTCAATATAGGTTCAAGTCTTGAGGATTTTGCGAATATTGAGTTCAATATAGGTTCAAGTCTTGAGGATTTTGCAAATATTGAGTTCAATATAGGTTCAAATCTTGAGGAATTGCAAATATTGAGTTCAATATAGGTTCAAGTCTTGAGGAA
>JAKSCO010000123.1 GCA_022360575.1 Bacteroidales bacterium
GAATATTGAGTTCAATATAGGTTCAAGTCTTGAGGAATTGCAAATATTGAGTTCAATATGGGTTCAAGTCTTGAGGATTTTGCGAATATTGAGTTCAATATGGGTTCAAGTCTTGAGGAATTGCGAATATTGAGCTCAACCGAAGCTCAAATCTCAACTTTTTGCAAATATTGAGCTCAATATGGGTGTTGTCTATTGATAATTAAACTGCATTACTTTCTTTACCAAACTTGATATTTGCTTATATGCGCATTGTTTAGTAACTTATAATATAGTTGTTGAAACACAAAAATAAAATAGAGTTATATGATAGATTTAAGTACTAATTATATGGGATTGAAATTGAAGAATCCTGTTATTGCAGGGGCTTCTAACTTAGCTTTACGAATGGAGAATGTGAAAGCAATGGAAGATGCTGGTGTTGCAGCTATTGTATATAAATCGCTTTTTGAAGAACAGATAAATTTCGAATCAGCCGAATTTGACGAAAGCATAAGAGCATATAACGATAGAAATGCAGAGATGGCTAGGATGTATCCAGAAATGAAACATGCAGGACCTAAAAATTTCTTATTACAATTAAAAAGATTAAAAGAAAAAGCATCTGTGCCAATAATTGCTAGTATTAATGCAATAAATAAAGAAACATGGCTTGAGTATGCTAAATTGGTTGAGGCTACAGGAGTAGACGCCTTAGAAATAAATTTATTTAAATCACCTAAAAAATTTGATGTTAGTGGTGATGATATTGAAAAAGAAAAATTAGATATCATAAAAACAGTAAAAAAGGCTGTAAAAATTCCAGTATCAGTAAAACTCGGGATGTCATATAGTAATTTGCTGAATTTCATAAATAAGATTGACAAATTAAAGATAGATGGTTTGGTAATATTTAATCGCTTGTTTGAGCCCGAGATTGATATTTATGAAGAAAAACCATTGTTCCCATTTAACTTGAGTAATAAAGGAGATTACAGATTAGCATTGAGATATGCCGGACTTTTGTATGGGAATATAAAATCAAATATTTGTTGCAATTCAGGCATTTTTGATGGGGATGATCTTATAAAAATGATTCTTGCCGGAGCCGATGCAGTACAGGTTGTTAGTACTTTGTATAAACATAAAATAAGTCATATATCCAATATATTAAAAACATTAAGCAATTGGATGAATGATAAAGGATATTCATCGATAAATGATTTTAAAGGAAAATTATCTCGCAAAAAGAGTAAAGACCCTTATATATATTTAAGGGCACAGTATGTTGATATAATACTTAATAGTGCGGATGAGCTATTAAAAAAGCATCCGGTAATTTAGATTATTTACATTAGAAGGGCTGTCAGATATTTTCTACAGCCCTTTCTGTTTTATCTAAGAAATTGTTTTGATTTTAGTCTTATTCTGCAACTAATAAAATATCCAAGTTTTCAATCCCTAAGTCTTTGTGTGGGTTATTCTGATTGAGTTGAACTAATTCAATACAGTTTATACTTTCTGGTTTGAGTTGAATGGTATTGATAATTTCAGAGTTCGTATTTAAAATATGGTTTTGTTCATTTACACATAAGCATAACTTCTCTTTAGAATTGCTTTTGTATCTGACTTTTAGTTTATAGTTCTGGTTATAATTATTTAAGATATTCCATCGCATTTTAACAACAGTAGGTTTTGTCGAGTAATAATCGTGTCCGCTGTAGCTGTGATATTTTTCGCAGTTTAATGTGTTTAGATTAAATGTATTGTTGATGTTTGCTGTAATTGTATTCAGAGGTATGTATTGGTAATTGTTTTTGTATTCGATAGCAATAACTGTTGCATATTTATTAAACAAAACAGGCGATAGATCAATTGTTAGTGTATTCTTTTTGTGAGTTGATTCAAGTAGAATGTTTGTATTGTTCAGAGGGTAAATTTTCGTAATATTTATATCGAGTCCTTTAATTGTGAGTTTTTTATTTTTTGGAATATCAATAATATGTAAAAACAACTTTTGATCTTTAGATGTAGTGTATCCCCAGTTTTGCTTGCCTATAGGAGTAGTTGTTGTTTCGTAAATAGCTTCTTTATTTGTTTTTATCCATTTGCCTATTTCGATAAGAACCTGTTTTTCGTAGTTAACAACTTGCCCATTGCCTTTAGGCCCAATGTTAAGCAAATAGTTGCCTCCTGAGCTAACAATATTTATTAGATCAATAATTTTTTCGTGTATTTTTTGGTTGATATTATTTCTTTCTTGCCACGAACGATATCCCCATGTTTGGTTAAATATTGATGCTGGAGTTTGCCACGGAACACCCATTTTAAATTCGGGTTTATAATTATCGCCCATAACAACAAAATCGCCTTGGTTGTTCCAAATTCGTCCGCTTATCATACAATTGGGTTGTAATTGTTTTACCAATTGGCGTATTTCTGAGCTTTGCTTGTATGTTGGCGAGCCCATATCGAACCATATTTCCGATATATCACCATAGTTTGTTAATAGTTCGCGTATTTGATTTAAATTGTATTGATGATGAGCCGGAGGAATAGAATCGGAGTTACGAACAGAACTAAAAGGCATTGCCTTAGGATAATCCCAATCGATTAAAGAAAAGTAAACTCCAAAGCAAATATTGTATTTTTTGCATGCGTTTGATAATTCTTTTAATATATCGCGTTTGTATGGAGTTGCTTTTACAATATTAAAATCAGAATATTGGGTGTCGAACATACAAAATCCATCATGATGTTTTGAGGTTATAATTATAGATTTCATTCCTGCTTTTTTGGCAAGTAAAACAATTGAGTCAGGATTCCATTTAGTGGGATTGAATTGTTTGGCTAGTTTGCGATATTCGTTTGTAGGAATATTAGCATGACCTTTAATTTGTTCGCTATAACCAGTTATTTTTTTATTGTCCCACATACCTGCAGGAATTGAATAAAGTCCCCAGTGTATAAACATAGAGAACTTACGGTTGCTCCATTCGTTTTTTGTTTGTAGTGTTTGTTTGTTTGGTTTTGTATTGCACGAAATAAAAATAATTAAAAGCAAAAGAGCCATTGTTTTACTGAACGATTGTAGAGTTTTCATATAAGTTAAGTTTATAAGATTAGAGGTGTTTAAATTTAATCTTTTTAAGTACTGTTACAAACATATCTCAGGATTTTCGGAGGCAAGAAGTTGTTTTTAATAAAAAAAGAAGCTGTCTTTTGAGACAGCCTCGTGGCAGATAAAAGATTAATTAAAATCTAAGTTTATTGAATTATAATTTTATAAACTTTACAAACATTTCCTTTATTGATATTAACGTAATAGATGCCTGAATCGAACATTGTTAAATCGAGTTTTTCTTCGGTTTTATTTGTTTTTGTTTGATAAACCAAATTTCCGATTACATTGTATACTTCAATAGCAAACTGTTGGTTTTTGGTATTATTAATTTTTAATGTTACCAATCCATTACTTGGGTTAGGATATAACTTAGTCGAGTTCAATATTAAATCATTAATTCCTGTTAATAATTCTAAATCATTTTGATTTCGAAGATAAATTTGAGCCCTATCGTTATATACCCCACCAATAGCAATAATATTTAAGAGTTTTGTAGGGATTACTTTCCCTATATAATCAGCACTACTAAATTTGGTTCTTAAAGTTAATTTATTCTTCTTATCATTAGTTAAGGTATAGTTTGTATCTTTTTCGAAATTACCTGTTTCTTCGAATTTAACTTTTATGATTTTTACCAATTTATCAATATACTCTTTATAGTTGGCTTTGTATTGCTCTATAGTTAATTCCGGAATAGTAATTTTATTATTAGATGATATTGCAGTACCCGGATCAGACATTGGTTTAGCCTGAATAACCCCAAAATATTTACTAAGTTTTACAACTACTCCTTTTATATTATCGCCAATATTGTATTTTGTTTTGATAATATTTTTTGAGTAAAGCGAAATAGCTCCTGTTTTATCTTGTATAAAATATTGGGGTGTTGTAGCATAAGTAAAAGTTACTTCTCTTGTTATCTTGAAAAGTTCATTTTCTTTATACTCTTTCTTTAAAGTAGCAATATCTTTTACCTCTATAATTTTTTGTTCTTTTATAATAACAACCCATTTTTTAGTAGTCTTATTTTCTGCAGTTACTGTATAGGTTTGAGGCTTTGTAAAATCAAGAATTTTTGTTGTATCTGCAATACTTGCTAAGTAAGAAATTCTGAAAACAGGTTTTAGTTTCGTAATATCTGTTCCGTATTTTATAGTAGCTACAATAGTGTCTTTGCTTATAGTTGCTTTCCCAAGTATGTTTTTAAGTTTTAAATTTGTAATTTCTTTAGCATCGCTTAGTTTGTCGGCAACAGTAACTATAACAGTCCAGTTTTGTTCTTCATTATTTTTAGATATAATAGTATATACAAGTTTTCCTCCATTTTGCGAGAAATCATTTGGAGTAACTCCACTTTCTTGAACTTTTCCATTTACTTTAGCTGTAGCTCCTTCTGATAATGTAAATGAAGCAATTAGTTTTTTTAGTTCTTCAGTTTTTACTTTATGCGAAACAGTAATTTTAACAGTGAGTTCTTCGTTGTTAATAATAGCATCGCTTACTTGCTTATCGAAAGAGAAAGCTATAATATCATTTCTTACTCCATACATTCCTAAATTTGAAAAATAATCTTTTCCTTTAACAATCCACTCAGAGTTCTCGCTATTGGTTCCGGCCGACGAACTCCAGTCTGAATTTCCTTTAATACAATTGGGTTTACGTAATATTGTATGGTATTTCATTGCTGTTTTAACTCCAGCAACAGTATAGTAAGCCCCTTTAGGATTATTGTAGTTTCCGATAACATCTAAAGCAACATCTAGGTTCGATTTTTTGAATAAACCTCTAGCATCGTTCCCATTGAATCCTGTTAGATAGCCATTGTCTATCCAGTCGGCAACTTTCTTTATTTCGTCCGAAGCTTTTTTGCTAACAATAACAAAAACATCTTTAGCTTTAATTTTTTTCCCTTTAGGAAATTCGTATTTATACTTCCATTTATCTGCTTTGTTTGCGGTGCCTCTTATGATGTATTCAGATAAATCAATATCTTCATCGGTAGGATTATAAATTTCTAAAGCTTTGTTGTAAGAACTTCCTGAAACATATTCAGAGAAGAATAATTCAGGATTAGATTTTGTTTTAAAAGATGAATTTTCTTTTGTATTGTTTTTTTGATTACAATGCTGCGAAATAAAAGCTCCTTGACTAAAGCTAATTTGCCATATAGCTAAGAGTGATAAACTTAACATAAATTTAAGTAGATGTTTTTTCATAATTTTAAATAATTAAAGATTAGTATTAGTAGTTTGTTCTATATAATTATAGTATTGGTTTAATAAAAAGAGTGTTTATTGAAACAGATAGTTAATTTATTACTATTTTTTGAATAATTACGCATAGTGGATGTGTTTTATGACGAGAAAAAACTAGATATAATAAGAAGTACATGTATGTTGTTAATTTTTAATTTGTTTGTGGAGGTTGATTTTTTAGAAATATTTTAAATATCGGTTTGTGTTTGTTTGTTGTTTTATTGTGTTTATTTAAAATATATTGTTTTGATACAATATTATACATTGAGTTTAGTGTAAAACTAAGCTGTCCTACATTATATATAAGGATAAAAATATCTCGTTAAAAAAGCCTTGAATGGCGATGTATTGTACTATTTACAACATTCAAATAGAGCTAATCATAAATATTAATTACCAATTGCAGATAAAGGGTCGATAAAATACTAATATATAGGTATTGTTGTTCTTTTTTCGAAACAAGACATTTGTAATGTGAATTTTAATAAGGAAATAAACAAGTAAGATTTTATAAAACAAGAAATAGTAGTTGACAAATTTTACTCAAAAAAAGGAAATAGAATGATACGAGATTTAAATAGAACAGACAATGGTCAAATATTTCGATGTTCGTTGTGTAATAAAATTCATATAGAGTTTAAAAGTATCAACTTTAATTTTGATGATAAAGAGTATGATTTTTTCAGAAAGTATATAAATGATTTAGATGGCGAATATATAGAGTTTTCGAACTCGCATATGAATTTACGACGGAAAATAGTAATTCCGGTAGGTCATCGTAATATGAATTTTTTATTAAATAACACCGAGCTTGTTGAACTAAAAAAACTTTTAGTCAATGCTAAAGTCGGCAAGCAATCGATAAAACTTGTACATGATTTTAAATATACATTTTGTAACAATTAAAATAAATAAGAATGGAAAAAGTAGGAATATTTTATGGTTCGTCAACAGGCAACACTGAGTCGGTAGCCAACGAAATACAAAAAATATTAGGCGACGATATAGCTCAATTGATTGAAGTAAGTGATGCTAATGCAAGTGATCTAGAGAAATTTTCAAATTTAATTTTAGGTTCGTCAACATGGGGGATTGGCGAAATGCAAGATGATTTTGATGTGTTCTTGCCTCAGATAGAAGATGCTAACCTCGAAGGAAAAAAAGTTGCAATATTTGGTTGTGGCGATCAGGATACTTATGCCGACTCGTTTGTCGACGCTATTGGAATTATATACGAAACCATTGAAAATAAAAACTGTGATCTGATAGGTAAAATCTCAACCGATGGATACAACTTTGATATATCGAAAGCTGAAAAAGATAATCAACTGGTAGGTTTAGCTATTGACGAAGAAAATCAATCGGACTTAACCAACGAAAGAATAAAAAATTGGGTAGACCAATTAAAACAAGAGTTTAATTAATCTTTAATTCAACCAAAACTACAGACTCGTTAATTTAGTTTAATACCAAATGGATTTCAAGATGAGGGATTTATAAAAATGAATAATTTTTGTCTTAGACACGACGAAAAAGCAAAAGATAGCCTAGTTACCTTGCAGCTTTTTTGGCAATGTATAAGGCAAAAAGAAACGTTTTTATCACTCATTTTGATGTTCTTTTGGTATAAATCTCAAATCTTTAGTCTTGACAACTTCAGAGATGAGTAATTCACAAAAAAAGAAGGGAGAAAGATACCGTAAGCCATTATATTTACTCCCTTCTTTTTGTAACAAAAATTAAGATTATTGGCTGTAGGATTCCTAAATATTAGATAAAACTCAAGTGGGGGTATAATTAACAAAAATATACGGTTGTGAAAATATCATGTGCAGATTATAAATCAGGGGATATGCAAATTTTATTGCATCATATTTATGAGTATAAGAAAGGACTACGAAATTTAGTTTTACATACAATGAGTAAAAATGAGCAACATCTAGCCGAAGGGCTTTTAAATCGAAAAAAGATCCATTACCGAATACAAGATGTAAATACTCGAAAAATAAATGTCTTTTTTGGGAAAGAACAGTGTGTCGAAATCGTAAAATCGTTTAGCAATAAATCATTATCGGATTTCTCTGATGAAGAAGATTTTATTTTAGGGATAATGCTTGGATATGATCGTACACAACAATGCGATAGATATATAAAACGAAAACAAACAAGAACATCAATACGAAAATCAGCCTAAATACAAAAAACACCAAATTATGATGAGAGAAATTACAGATATAAAACAAACCGAAAACGCTATACGAATCTTTTGTGCCGGAAATCAAAACTTCTTTATCGAAGATTGGAACAAAAAAGCAAAAAGTAGCATTAAATCTAATTGTACTAAAAGTACATCACTCTAAAAATATACCTGTCGGTATTGTGTAAACTATTTCATACATTTGCAGCAGTATGAAAATAGGACAGATAAATAAACTTTTTGTAGCACGATTAACCGATAATGGTTATTATTTAGCAAACTCAGAGCAAGACGAAGTATTATTGCCTAATGCTTATGTTACTGATGATATTGAAATAGGAAATGAAATTGAAGTTTTTATTTATAAAGACTCTGAAGATAGATTTGTAGCAACAACTCTTACTCCACACATACAATTCGAAGAGTTTGCTTACTTAAAAGTTGTTGATGTAAACCAAAATGGAGCTTTTGTCGATTGGGGATTGCCTAAAGACTTAATGATTCCGTTTGATGAGCAAAACAAAAAACTCCAAGTTGGCGAGTGGCATTTAGTTTTTATGCTTATCGACGAAGAAACTAACCGTTTGATTGGTTCATGTAAAGTAAATGAGTTTATTTTTAAAGATGTTATCGATTTAAAACCTGCCGATGAGGTTGATTTGCTTTTGTACGAAACAAGCGATTTAGGGATGAAAGCTATAGTTAACAATATGTATAGCGGATTAATCTTTAATTCGGATATACACCAGATATTAAATCCAGGCGAAAAACTAAAAGGTTATGTAAAACAAATTCGTCAGGATGGTAAAATTGATATTAGTCTCGAACCTATAGGATATCGAAACGTAATTGACAAAAACACCGACTTTATTCTTAAAAAGATAAAAGAAAATAAAGGTTTATTTAGATTAACAGATAAAAGCAGTGCTGTCGAAATAAATTCGAAACTCGGAATCAGTAAAAAGGCTTTCAAAAAAGCAATTGGTAACTTGTATAAACAAAAGAAAATTATTTTAACCGACGAAGGGATAAAACTGGTTAAATAAATATTCGATGAAAGCGGTTAGTAGTAAAGAGTTGAAACAAGAATTGGCAAATCGTACAAGTAAAGATTTAGTTGCTTTATGTTTGCGTTTAGCTCGGTTTAAGAAAGAAAATAAAGAACTGCTAACATACCTTTTGTTCGAATCGGATAACGAAAATGCATATATTGAAAGTGTAAAAAACGAAATAGACGAACAATTTAAGCAAGTAAATAAAAAGAGCTTTTATTATATCCGCAAAGGTGTTCGCAAAGTATTACAATTAACAAAAAAATACATAAGATACTCGCCTAAAAAAGAAACCGAAGTTGAGTTACTAATATATTTTTGTAATAAGCTGAATAATTTTAAACCTTCGATTTTTCGTAGCCCTCGACTCGAAAATCTTTATTATACACAAATAGAACATATAGCTAAAAAGCTAAAAACTTTGCACGAAGATTTGCAGTACGATTATAGCGAAGAGCTTAAAACTTTACGAAAATAAATAGAGGCTTATTAGTCTTTATCACTTAACTTTGCAAAAAATAAACTGAAACTATGTTCGAAAATTTAAATATATCAAAGCAATTAAAAAATGCTATTGCTGATCTAGGTTTTACAAAACCAACACCTATACAAGAAGAATCATTCTCGGTTATCCGTTCGGGAAAAGACATGGTAGGGATAGCCCAAACCGGAACAGGAAAAACTCTGGCTTACATGCTTCCTTTATTACAAGATTTAAAATACTCTGATCAACTTAACCCTCGGATATTGATAATGGTTCCTACTCGCGAATTAGTTATTCAATTGGTTGAGCAAATCGAAACCTACTCAAAATATATAAATGTACGAGTATTGGGTATTTACGGAGGAACTAACATTAATACACAAAAACAAGCAGTAGCTCAAGGTTGCGATATATTGGTTGCTACTCCGGGTAGATTGTATGATATTGCTGTTACCGGAGTATTGCAGCTAAAAGGTGTTCGTAAACTGGTTATCGATGAGGTAGATGTTATGCTCGATTTGGGTTTCAGACGACAAATAACAAATATTTTCGATATTCTTAAAGAGCGTAGACAAAATATTATGTTTTCGGCAACAATGACCGAAGAGGTAGATACTCTTATTGATGATTTTTTTATTACCCCTACAAAGATATCGATAGCTGTTAGTGGAACACCTCTGGAAAATATCGAGCAGAAAACTTATTTAGCTCCTAATTTTTACACAAAAATTAATCTATTAAAGCATTTAATAGCCGATAAAGAAGAGTTTAATAAAGTATTGGTTTTTATCTCGGGTAAAAAACTTGCCGATAAGTTATTCGAAGAAATAGAAGAAGAATACGGACACGAAACCTGTATTATACACTCAAATAAAACTCAGAACTATAGAATACGATCGATAGAACAGTTTAACGAAGGCGAAAATCGTATTTTAATAGCAACCGATGTTATTTCGCGAGGTCTAGACTTAGATAAAATTTCACATGTAATCAATTTTGATGTACCTCATTACCCCGAAAATTATATGCATCGTATTGGACGTACCGGACGTGCCGAAGAAAGAGGTCAGGCAATATTATTTTATACCGAAAAAGAAGAAAAAGATAAGATAGCAATTGAAAACCTTATGAAACAAGAAATCCCTGAAATAGAATTTCCAGAGGATGTTTCGTTTAATAGTCAATTGTTGCCCGAAGAAAAAAATCGAATAGTTGATGTAAAGAAACCCAAGAAAAAACAAGAGGAGAGAGGTCCTGCTTTTCACGAAAAGAAACTAAAAAACCAAAAACGAAACTCGGGAAGTCCTGCTTTTAAGAAGAAAAAGCATAAAAAACCAAAAACTAAGGGAGATAAAAAATTTAATCGCCGAAATAAAAGATAAGAATAAATGAAAAATAAGGTTATTTCTACCTTACATAAGCTTTTAGGATTCGAGAATTATTTATTTGTTTTTGCCTTATTTATATACTACAAATTGAGGTGGGATAAAAACGAAAAAGACTTTTTAAAAATATTCGACCTGATAAACAAAGAGGGAGTTGTTATTGATATTGGAGCTAATATTGGAGTAATGACTGCGCATTTTGCAAATAAGTTGCAAAAATCAACTATTCTATCTTTCGAACCAATTCCCAGCAATATAAACACATTTAAAAGAGTAGCTAAGTTTTTCCGATTGACAAACATTAAACTATTCGAGTTAGCCCTAAGTGATTTTGAAGGAGAAACCAATATGATAATGCCTGTTGTTGGTTCGGCAAAGAAACACGGACTAAGCCATGTTGCTGAACAAACCGAAGGTAACGAACAAGGAGAGATATTTCAGGTGGCAGTTAACAAACTCGATAACATTACAGAAATAACTCAAAGCAACAAACCAATAACAGCTATAAAAATTGATGTCGAAGGTCACGAGTTTCAGGTTTTAAAAGGAGCTGTAAATACAATTACAAAATACAAACCTGTAATTTATTGTGAGCTTTGGGATAGTGAACAACGTCAAGAGATAATAGAATTTGTGAAATCGCTAAATTATACTTGTAAGGTTGTTGTTGATAATAAACTCTGCGATTTTGCAGATCAAGCAAAACAGAATTTCTATTTTATACCAAATGAATTTCAAGATGAGGGATTTATAAAAATGAATGATTTTTGTCTTAGGCGCGACGAAAAAGCAAAAGATAGCCTAGTTACCTTGCATTATTCCTGAGAAAAATTAAAGAGATAATCTTTAATTGTATCATCTAATTATGTGTTTTTAATTTTGCAATTACTTCATCTTTATACGTTCTGGAAATAGGAATTTCGTTGATCCCTATTTCCAAATACTCATTGGTAAATGAATCAATACTTCTTAATGAAACAATAAATGAACGATGTACCCTTATAAAATCTTTTTTGGGAAGTCTTGCTTCTATGTTTGTTATTGTTTCGCGGGTAATAATATTTTTATTTTTTAGGTGGATCTTAATATAATCGCTTAAACTCTCAATATAGTTTATATCACAGAAACTTATTTTAATCATTTTTCGATCTGATCGTACAAAAATAAAATCACTTTTTTCGATAACTATTTCTTCATGCTTTTGCATTTGTAAAGAATGAGTTTCGTCAAGAAATTTGTTTATACCTTGTAGTAATCGATCAAATGAAATAGGTTTAAGTAAATAATCAACAGCTTGCAGGTTAAATCCATCAACAGCATATTCGCGGTAAGCAGTAGTAAAAATTATTTTAATGTTTCGATTTATAGACTTGGCAAAAGATAAACCTGATATTTCAGGCATATTGATATCCAAAAAAATCAAATCAACCTTAACCGAATTGATTTTATTAAATGCTTCTAATGCACTCTTGCAAGTACCTACAACTTCAATAGAATTTATTCTCGATAAATGATTTTCAAGTATATCGCGAGCTATAGGTTCATCATCAACAATTAAACATTGAGTTATATCAGACATTCTTAAAATTATTTAAGTTAAAAATAGTAAGATTTACTATGTACCAATTATCTTTTTTTTGATTTTTAAGGATATAGTTATCCTTATAATTTAAGTCCAAACGCTTTTTAATATTCTCTAACCCTATACCTCCATTTTCATTTTGTTCTTTCTGATTTACTATAGTATTACGTAGTCTAAAATCAAGATTATTGTTAGTAACATTAACAGTAACTTCAATTCGTAAATAGCCATCTATTAAATTCCCGTGTTTAAAAGCATTTTCGATAAACGGAATTAAAAGCATCGGAGCAACTTCAATATTTTCATCAATATTGTTAGCTGTAAATATAATTTTTAGTGTATCCTCAAATCGTATCTTCTCCAGTTCGATATATTCTTTAATATGCATTACCTCTTCTTTTAATGCCACTTGGGGTTTATTAATATGATAAAGAATATAATCGAGTAAATTCGATAATTTTAAAATAATATCAGGCGTATATTTAGATTGTTTTAATGCAAATCCGTAAATAGTATTCAGAGTGTTAAACAAAAAGTGCGGATGTATTTGCATCTTTAAA
>JAKSCO010000240.1 GCA_022360575.1 Bacteroidales bacterium
TCGACTGTCCGTCCCTTGATCTCGTCGCCGTCTTTAACCAGCTCGTCGAACAGTTTTTTGCCATCCTGTCCCAGCTTCTCGTAACGCGCATAGGCACCTAGACCCGCCAGCCAGATTTTTTCGTACATGATATAACCTCTTGATGACTTACCTGTGATGGCAGAAAGCTTATGACCTCTTGGCAACCTGGCCTGTGAAACCGGAAGACCAGTATGCTCCGGAGTCATAATGGTTAGAATCCGTAACACCAGATGATTGTGTGAACTCCACCAACAGCTGCAATTTGCTTCTGGCTGTTCCAACAATACATCTTAGGGTTAACGGTATCGAGGTAGGGTTCTGGGCACAACCGACATCTTGACACCAATCGCGGTCACTTCAGGAAATCAATTCAATAAAACTGCCATACCAGGGCTGGGAACCCACTATCCAGTGTGATGGCTTACATCACCACAATATCTCCTGAGCGCATGTCCCCAAACCCTGGCGGCAGTCGACAGATAAGCAGAGCTCTCCCTGAGCTCCGGGAATCCTTCCCTTACCTGTCTTGCCCCCGAATGTAACTGACACTTTCCCCGGCATGTATAACGAGAGTGTCAGTGATACTTCTCTTTTTTTTGAAGGCTATTGGTAAAACAGATCGACAGCTACTAGCCTTGCGGCTCTTATTTCTCCCCCCAAAGTCAGCAAGCAGCTGATAGAGAGGGTTTGTCATGAAGTTAAGCCATTTGATTTTTCTTACCAGCATTTATGCCAGCCAGGTTTTTGCTGGAGTTACTGAGGAAGTCCGCCAGAATGTACGTGACGCCATAGAAGCCAATACCCCTGCGGCTCTGGAGTATATAAATGAAATCTATGCTGAGCTGGATGATTTTATCAATCGACACAAGGATCGGTTTGAAGACTTCCTGAAAGGCACCCGTAATATCGAGATATGGCTGAACGACCGTCATCACTGGTCTGCCATGGATATGCCACGCGCCCAGGAAGGAAATGGCGGCGAGA
>JAKSCO010000059.1 GCA_022360575.1 Bacteroidales bacterium
AAGCTCATACTAAAAATCTAAACAATTTTTAAGATTTTTTATTTTACTAAAAGCAAGTTTAAGAATTTATTTAAAGAATAAAAAACATCTTCATGATTATAATTAAATAAATTATCAAAACAATCTTAATTAACACACTATAAATTTGCAACAACTCACCTGCTATTTCGAATAGCTTTATTTTTTATTATAAACATATCAAATTCTGATATAATTTTTATAGGATTATACTTATATTAGCATTTATAATTTTTCGCAATTAAACAAATCGTGTTTGATTTATTAAAAAATTAAATAATTACAACTAAGTTTGTTATTTCAAATTTAGAACTGATCGTAAACATGCAAGCAATGGATACAAACATTATAAAAAAAGACTTTTTAGAAGCTCAAAATATTTTAAATGAATTTATATCTAACAACCAGAACCTTGTTAATATAAAGAAAGCCGGAGATATTATTGTTGAATCAATCAAAACAGGCAAAAAAATTCTTTCGTGTGGCAATGGAGGCTCAATGAGTGATGCAATGCATTTTGCCGAAGAGCTTACCGGCAGATTTAGAGAAAACCGAAAGGCTATTGCAGCAATTGCAATATCAGACCCTACTCATATTTCGTGTACAGCCAACGACTTTGGTTACGATTATATTTTCTCGAGATACCTCGAAGCTGTAGGACAAAAAGGAGATACTTTGTTAGCAATTAGTACTAGTGGGAACTCAACCAACGTACTAAAAGCTTGCGAATATGCAAAAAAGAATGGAATATCAATAATTGCACTAACAGGGAAATCGGGGGGTAAACTTGCCGAAATGTGCGACATCGAAATTCGTGCCCCTAAGTCAATGTATGCCGATAGAGTACAAGAAATACACATCAAGATTATTCATTCGCTCATACATTATATCGAAGAAAACCTATAAAAACAAGTCTAATGTTGGTAAAAACTTTCGGAAGCGCAGTACAGGGAATTAATGCAACAACAATAACCATTGAAGTTAGTATTTCGCAAGGAATAAATTTTTATTTAGTAGGATTACCCGATAGCGCCGTAAAAGAAAGCCAACAGAGAATTGACTCTGCTTTGCGTACCAATGGGTACAAAGTCCCGGGCAAAAAAATTGTCATCAACATGGCTCCTGCCGATATTCGAAAAGAAGGTTCGGCCTACGATTTGCCTCTGGCAATTGGTATTTTAGCTGCCTCGGAGCAAATAAAACACGATAAAGTAAGCCAATATTTAATCATGGGTGAGTTATCATTAGATGGAGGTTTACAAAAAATTAAAGGAGTATTGCCCATAGCTATTCAAGCTCGCAAAGAAGGATTTAAAGGTTTTATTTTACCAAAAGAAAATGCTCGCGAAGCAGCTGTTGTCGACAACCTCGAAATATATGGAGTTAATAACATCAAAGAAGTTATTGACTTTTTTAATGAAGAAAAAACTCTGGAACAAACAATTGTTGATACTCGCGATGATTTTTTTACAAATATCAATAATTACGATATTGATTTTTCTGATGTAAAAGGACAGGAAAGTGTTAAACGAGCATTAGAGATTGCCGCAGCAGGAGGACACAATATAATAATGATTGGCCCTCCGGGAGCTGGAAAAACAATGCTTGCAAAACGCATTCCAACAATAACTCCCCCTCTAACACTTCACGAAGCTTTAGAAACGACTAAAATACATTCGGTTGCCGGAAAAATTGATGGCAATACCTCTTTAATGACATGCAGGCCTTACCGTGCTCCTCATCATACGATCTCTGATGTAGCTTTAGTTGGTGGAGGAGGATATCCTCAACCAGGCGAAATATCGTTGGCTCATAATGGAGTTTTATTTTTAGATGAACTTCCCGAATTTCAACGATCTGTATTAGAAGTTATGAGACAACCTTTAGAAGATCGAATAATTAGTATTAGCCGAGCTAAATTTACAGTTGAATACCCAGCAAGCTTTATGCTTGTATCTTCAATGAACCCTTGTCCTTGCGGATATTACAATCATCCCGATAAAGAATGTGTATGTGCTCCCGGAAATATTCAACGTTACCTAAATAAGATATCAGGACCTTTATTAGATCGAATCGATATTCAGATTGAAGTAGTTCCTGTTTCGTACGACGAACTTTCGGAGATAAGACCGGCCGAAAGTAGTACAGTAATAAGAGAGAGAGTTATTGCTGCAAGAAAAAAACAACTATCGAGATACAAGGGGAAAACTGATATATATTGCAATGCTCAAATGTCATCGAAATTAATTCGCGAATATTGTGAAATTGATTCACCCGGAAAGGCTCTTCTGAAAAAGGCTATGGAAAAACTTGGACTATCAGCACGAGCTTACGATAGAATACTTAAAGTTTCGAGAACTATCGCCGACCTTGAAGACAAAGAAAATATTCAGGCATATCATTTAGCCGAAGCAATCCAATTCAGAAGTTTAGACCGAAATACTTGGGGTACTTAACATACTTCTTATCATTAAACTTTTCTTTTAATTTATTATACAACCTAAAAAACCAATCCAGCTTTTATATCCCAATACAATTTCAGAAGAAGCTAGTCTTCTTCTGAAATTATTATGTAAGTTGATTATCATTGACTTGTATTTGCTTTTTTTATATTTTTAGTAAGAAATCAAACTAATTTATGTCATGGAAAAGTTGAGAATGTTCCTTTTTATCCTTACTATATGTGCCTGCAATGGTGTTAATAAACAAACATCAGAGCGTACTGAAGAGGAGAAACCTTCTGTTGCTATAAATATTCCCAACAAGCAAAAACTTCAGCTAACGGTCGAAGGAATGACTTGTAGTGGTTGCGAAAATGCAATCCAAAATAAACTTAGAAACATTAATGGAGTTAATCACTCTAAAGCAAATCACAAAGAAGCAACCGTTATTGTAGTTCTTGATTCGTTAAAAACGAATGCTCAAGAAATTAAAAATGTCATTACTGAATTAGGTTACACAGCTAAAGCTTATGAAATTTTATCAGAATAAATTTTAATAAACAAACTAATAAAAAATTAATATGAAGAATCTTACTACGTTTGGGCGAGTTTTATTCGCATTACCCTTTGGGATTTTTGGTTTAAATCATTTCTTTATGATTGATTTTTATACAGGAATGTTAACTTCATTTGTTCCTGGATCGGGTTTCACTATTTTACTAACAGGAATTGCTTTGATTGCTGCCAGTATAAGCATAATTATTAAGAGATACATTAAACTATCGTGTATATTACTTGCTGTTTTGTTACTTATTTTCATACTAACGATTCATATGCCTAAGCTATCTTCGGAGCACGACAAAATGTTTGCTTTAGTTGCTTTGCTAAAAGATACAGCCTTAATGGGAGGTGCTTTAATGATTGCTGGAATATATCAAAAATCGGAACAAGAGGCAGGAATATAAAGAGCCGTAAATTAATAAATACAAAATTATAAATACGTGAAAAAAAATATCTCAATATTAGTAATTCTTTTATTTGTTATACCTCTTGATGTATACAATCAAGAAGATAACAATATTGAAGTAGGATGGATAGAACATCTGGAAGACACAATACCTCTAGATTTAACTTTCCACAGCGAAACCGACAAGATTGTTAGTTTACGAGAACTTATTAACAAACCAACAATTTTATCGTTTGTCTATTTTAACTGTCCAGGAGTATGCAATCCGCTGCAAGAGGGGATTTCGAGAGTAGCCGAAAAGGTAGATATGGAACTAGGGAAAGATTATCAGATTTTAACAATAAGTTTCGACATAACAGATACTCCGGAAAAAGCACAAAAGAAAAAACGAAATTTTATCGAGAATATAGTCAAAGATAAAGCCGAACACTGGATATATCTTACAGGAGAAAAGAAAGATATTGATGCAATAACCGAAGCAGTAGGATTCAAATACAAAGCTACCGGGTTTGACTTTTCGCATCCCTCGGGAATAATTTTGGTAAGCCCCGATGGTAAAATAACACGATATTTGTATGGAGTAAACTTTTTACCTTTTAATTTAAAGATGGCTATCATCGAGGCACAAAAGGGGATGGCAAAACCAACTATAAATAAAGTATTGCAATATTGCTTCAACTACAACCCTCAAGGGCAAACTTATACACTTAGTATAACTCGTGTAGCAGGAATCTTAATTCTGTTTGTTGGGGTTTCTATATTTTTAGGATTGTTAATAAATCGACGCAGGTCTATTGCTAAAAAAGCACAATGACAATAAATAAAACTTGTCTGAATATAATTATTTCGTTGCCGAAGTTAATGCGTATTAATGTTTCTATAATTGTTAGTTTTTCGGCTGTAGTAGCATGTTTATTAGCAAAGCCTACTTTAAATTTCGAACTAATACATTTAGCCGTAGCAGTATTTTTGCTTTCAGGAGGTGCCTCAGCCTTAAATCAAGTACAAGAATATAAGCTTGATGTTTTAATGACAAGAACTCGAAATAGACCCATTCCAGCAAAAAGGATTTCTCCTCAAACAGGATTGTTGATATCTATGGTTTTGTTAACAACAGGATTGTTAATATCCTATCTAAAGCTCGGTATTGTTGCTACAATTTTAGGTTTGTTAAATATTGTTTGGTATAATGCATTCTATACACACCTAAAGAGAATTGCCATATTTGCTGTTGTTCCGGGGGCATTTACAGGAGTAATACCATTGTTAATAGGATGGAGCTCTGTTTCAACCAATTTATTAAATCCGATGTTAATAACTGTAGCTTTTTTTGTTTATGTATGGCAAATTCCTCATTTTTTACTCTTGCAAATAAAATATATAAACGATTATCAAAAAGCTGGGTTTGGAAATTTTCAACAAATATTTTCAACAAAACAAATAAAGCGAATTGTTTTTTCGTGGATCATTTCAACCATTTTAGCCTCATTATTATTTAGCTATTTCAGACTACTAACAAACACATATTTAGTAAGTACATTAATTATAGCAAATATAGCATTGATTGTTTTATTCTATCGCATAGTATTTCCGAAACATAACTTTAGTTACAAAAAAGCTTTTATAACGATTAATGTATTTATGATTTTCATACTAGGATTACTTATAATCGAAAGATTTTCGCAAATACAAACTTTATAAAAGAATTGAAACCTAATCGAATTGTTGATTGTGTTTTTTTCGAAAGGAAAAGATTAAAACTTATGTCGAGAGCATTTTGCTAAAAGAAAAAACCAACCCTAAAAGAGTTGGTTTATATTTTTCTACAATAAAATAATTCCGGTATTTTATTTAAGCGAACACCTGTAAGTCGTGTAGCTTTTTGTATACCCCTTTAAGATTTATTAAATCATCATGCTTTCCTCGTTCAATAATACATCCATCTTGCAAAACACATATTTCATCGGCATCACGAACAGTAGATAATCTATGAGCAATAACAATGCTTGTACGATTTTCCATTAATTTAAGTAACGCATCTTGTACTAGTTTTTCCGATTCGGTATCTAAAGCCGAAGTAGCTTCGTCAAGAATCAGAATAGGAGGATTTTTTAATACAGCACGGGCAATACTAATTCGTTGTTGTTGTCCTCCCGAAAGTTTTGTTCCTCGATCACCAATATTGGTTTGATAGCCATTTTCGGTATGTAAAATAAATTCGTGTGCATTTGCAACTTTAGCAGCTTCTATTATATCTTCTTCGGTAGCATTATCGCTACCAAAAGCTATATTATTGTATATTGTATCATTAAATAAAATCGACTCTTGACTAACAATTCCCATTAGGCTTCGTAAATCTTTCACTTTTAGATCTTGAACATTTTTATTGTCAATGGTAATCGATCCTTCTATAACATCGTAAAATCTTGGTAGCAAATCAACCAAAGTAGATTTTCCAGAGCCCGATTGTCCAACCAGTGCAATTTTCTGACCTTTATTAACTTTCAGGTTGATATCTTTTAATACATAATCATCGGCATATTTAAAGCTCAGATTTTTGTATTCGATACTTTCGTTAAACTCAGAGATTGTTGTTGCATTTGGTTTTTCGTTTATAGTAATTTTTGCATCTAAAACCTCGCTAACACGTTCTACTGAAGCCGAACCCTTTTGTATATTGTAATATACTGTCGACAGTTCTTTAGCTGGCTGAATTATTTGCGAAAATATAATTAAGTAAGTCATAAAAACCTGAGGCTGCATCAGCGAATTATCACCTAACACAATGCTTCCTCCGAAATACATTACTAAAACAATAATTGTTGTTGCCATAAATTCGCTAAACGGACTGGCAAGTTCTTTCTTACGCCAAACTTTTGTCATTAAGCGAGTATAAAATTGATTTTCGTCCTTAAAACGATCATGTATTCTTTTCTCGGTACCAAAAGCTTTTACAATTCTTAACCCGAAAAGTGTTTCTTCTATATACGATAATAAAACTCCTAATCTTTTTTGTCCGATTAATGATTTTCTCTTTAGCGATTTACCTATTCGACCTATAACACTTCCACTAATTGGTAATAAAAGCAATACAAAAAATGTAAGCTTTGGGCTCATTCCAAACAGTGAGATTAAATATATAATTATCGTTATGGGGGCTTTTATTGCATTATTAAACGATCTGATTATTGATGATTCGATCTCGTTAACATCACTTGTCATGCGCGATATTAAATCTCCTTTGCGTTCTTCGGTAAAGTAAGCCAATTGTAAATTTAAAATCTTTGCATTAAGATCATTTCTAATATCTCGCAATACTTTCATACTTAAAGGAGCCATAGTGTAAGTACTTAAGTAACGAAACAATGATTTGAAAAACACAAAAAATACAATAAAAAAACTAATATATAAAAGAGCTCTTAATTCGCCTTTGCTTTCGATTATCTGACTCAAAAAATAATTAAAGTAACTTTTAACGGCTTCTGTCGAAAATTCGAAAGGGATAGTAGGTTTGGGAGTTAATTCTTGATTATCAAACAATATTCCGAGAAAGGGTATTGCCATTGTAAATGAAAACAACGAAAAAACAGTACTTAAAAAAGAAAAAAGAATACTTAATACTCCTTTCCACCAATATGGAATCATATATTTAACAATCTTGCCTAATCCACTCATATGTCAGTTTGTATTTATTTTTTAAAAATTAACAGACAAATGTAGGAAAAATAACCCGAATTATTTGAGATTTAATATGGAGAAACTTTATTGTATTGAATATATTATCAGTCGAAAAATGATTATTTATAACATAGGTTTATCATTAGTAGTTTTATTAAATCCCTCGTCTCGAAATTTATTTGGGATTAAAACTGAAAATATATAAACGGTTGTATCTCTGCCGATTTTGCCTGATACAATACGAATACAACTAAAACTACAATTATAACTTTAATTATAATATGCGATTTTATAAACACCCCCCGATAACTTTCTTTTACTCGCGATGGCAACCAATGAATAATAAACCCTGCTAATATCAATAAGAATATTTTATAATACGATAGAATAATAATTGGAATAAACTGAAAATTATAACTTATTTGCTTTATCATATCAAAAGCATCGGCTAAAGTTTCGGCTCTAAAAAAGATCCAGGCAAAACTCACTAAATGAAAAGTAATAAAAATAGATACGAACTGTGTTATTTTGCTTTGTCCTGAGTGTTTCTTTTTTAAGGAATACATTAGTTTGCTCCAGAGTTTATGTACAACCAAACCCAGTCCGTGCAAGCCTCCCCAAATAACAAAACGCAAACTAGCTCCGTGCCACAAACCACCCAAAAGCATTGTTATCATTAAATTAATATGTGTTCGTACTTTTCCTTTTCTATTTCCACCCAGTGGTATATATAAATAATCGCGCAACCACGACGATAACGAAATGTGCCACCTACGCCAAAAGTCGGTTATATTTATGGCTTTATAGGGCGAGTTAAAATTAACAGGCAATCGAAATCCTAATAGTAAAGCTACTCCTATGGCAATATCTGTGTATCCCGAAAAATCACAATATATCTGAATTGAATATCCATAAACAGCCATCAGATTTTCGAATCCGGTAAATGATGTTGGCGAATCAAAAATTCGGTCGACAAAATTAATCGAGATATAATCTGAGATCAACATCTTTTTTATTAATCCATTTAGGATTAAAAATACAGCATGACCAAATTCTTGTTTGGTCAACTTAAATTTTTGATACAACTGAGGCACAAATTCGGCTGCACGAACAATAGGACCTGCAACCAACTGAGGAAAAAACGAGACATAAAAGCCAAAATCAATAATGTTTTTTACTGGCTCTAATTTACCCCTATACACATCAACAGTATAACTAATTGTTTGGAAAGTATAAAACGAAATACCTACCGGAAGAATAATTCGCGATATATCAAATGTTGATCCTGTTAAGTTATTTGTAAAACTAGCCAAGTGGTTTATAACTTTTAAATCGAGGCCAAAAGATTGATTTATTATATCAGTAAAAAAATATGCATACTTAAAGTATCCTAACAAACTTAAATTGACAACTACACTTAATGTTAAAAATATTTTCTTTTTTGTTTGTGTATTCGACGAGAAAATAAGCTGTCCTAAGGTAAAATCGACAATTGTCGAAAAAACCAATAACGAGAAAAAGTATCCACCCGATTTATAGTAAAAAAACAAGCTCATTAAAAACAAATAAGCATTGCGCAATGGATTTTTTTTATATAAAACCGAGTATAATAGCAGCAAAAAAGCAAAGAAAACCCAAAATAAAAGCTCGGTAAACAATAAAGGTTTTGTTTCTGAATAAAGCAATATCGATTTTAAAACATCCATCTATTCTTTTATTTCAAAGTTTTCAATCAAATCAATCAACGATTTTGCAAATAACTCTCCTTGTATTTGATATCCTTTTTTTCTGAAATGCAATTTGTCTTTGCCTGTTAGCTTTTTATCATACCAATAATTTATAGAGCCTTTACCACCCATTATCGAATAAAAATCCCAGACTCCAATATTAAACTCATTGCTTATTTCAAGTATATTTCGATTCACCGATAAAATATTTCCGTTCTCATACTTACGATCTTTTAGATGATCGTTAGCTGTTATTGCAATAATAGCTGTTTGTGGACAAATATCCCAAATCTGATAAATTAAGTCTTTTAAAATATACTCGTGTTCTATTCTTGTATAATTATCATTATAAGCCTCATTTGTTCCTAGCGAAATCACTACCAAATCGGGATTTAACAACTTTAAATGTTTCGAAAAATAATCGCATTTCAGATACGACTGAGCTGTAGCTCCGTTTACACCAATGGTATGGTAATTTATTTTAGTCCGATCGTCATCCAACACAATACCATAAAGATCGAAACCTGCTTTTGTCGATTGTTTTATAGTTATGTGTATCGAGTCGGTTAATTGCGGGAAACGAACAATGGAATAATCCTGAGCTTTTTTAGCTAATACACCATTAACATATATTTTAACCGAATCGCTCTGGTTATGTAAAATTTTAATCCGATTAAAAAAATATTTTTGGGGCTTTGCATATTTATCATTTCGCATTTTGATAGATATCGAAGATACCGAATCTCTGGTTTGAACTGTAATTCCCGACAAACCTAATTTACAAACCTTATCATGATCGACATTCTTACAACAACTCCAATTGCCTGAATAGTCGACTTTAAAAAAATATGGATTATTGGTTTTTGCTATGGTATAAGGAAAAACAAACCCCGGACTAACAAACGAATCGGGATTTATATAATTATGTAAGTCTTGTTTTATTTGCTCAGTTAAAAATCCTGCTTGCAAGTGCGAGTCTCCAATATGAACAATCTGTACCGATTTGCTTTCGCCTCTTTTTATTGCATTTATTTTCGAAACAAAACCTACAAAGTCATTTATTTTCTGAGGAAGAATAACATGATTTGCATCACAATTTAAAAAACCAAGAGTATCACAAACTGTTTGTCCCACACTTACTAGTTTTATTAATAAAAGAAATAGTATTACTATTGTTTTTGTTCGATTCATTTTTTCCTACTCTTGTATTTTTTATAATCGTTCATTAAAGCCTCAAAAAACATCTTCGAAATCACCGAAGAGCCTCTCCAT
>JAKSCO010000328.1 GCA_022360575.1 Bacteroidales bacterium
GTTGATGCAGTCGTTAGCTATAGAATTAGCTCCCAAGGTTAGAGTAAACTCTGTTTTGCCCGGAGGTATCGAAACCGAAATGACAAAACATATTTACGCAAATCCGAAAATTGCCGAGAGATTAGAAAAAGCATACCCTTTAGGTAAAGGAAATACATTAGATATAGCTAATGCGGTAGAATTTCTGATATCGCCAAAATCGAGATGGATAACAGGGCAACAAATTGTTGTCGACGGAGGAAGAACAACTAATATATCTGAATAATTTATGAAGGATTCAATTTTTAAAAGAAAAAATAAATAATAACAAAATAATACTCTATAAAAATTAATGATGAAGAATATAATAATAATAGGTAGCGGAGCTGTTGCAGCAGAATTAACATCGTTTATCGAAGATACAGAAATGGGTCAGGTTCAGGATATCCAAATAAAAGGATATTTAGATTATGACGAAAATATCGAAAAATATTGGAAACGATACAACTTGCAAAAACCTGTTTTAGCAGATATCGATAGTTATGAAATTCAGGATAATGATTATTTTATCATAGCAATATCTGATGTTGAGTTTAGAAAAAAGATGTATAATAAGATAAAAGAAAAGCAAGGGAAGTTTTTTAATTTTATTCATCCATCTACTATAATCGCTAAAAACGCTTCGTTAGGCGAAGCAAACATTATTTATCCACAATGCATTGTTGGATCTAATACTATGATAGGTGATTTTAATTTACTTACATCGCAAACAATCGTTAGTCATGATTCAGTTCTTGGATTTAACAATATTTTATCGACAGCTCTTTTATGTGGACATGTAAAAATGGGTGATGATAATTATTTTGGAATTAGAGCTACAGTTGTTCCTCATATAAATATAGGAAACCGAAACACTATTCAGGCAGGGATGATTGTAAATAAAAAAATAGATGATAATTCTACTGTATTTTATAGATATAAGGAGAAAATGATGGCAATACCTCAACTTTAGTAATTCGTTTGGTTGTATTATTTCTTAGAAAGTTTTTAATTTTACCTTTTTCTTGTACTCAATATTACATTGAGTGTAAACGGAAAAACTTATAGAGGTAAATTAAACAAAAAACAAAATAGATGAAATCATCAAACGTTCCTTTGGTAAGTATTATTTGCGATACTTACAATCAACAAGATTATATAAAAACAACTCTAGATGGTTTTATTCTTCAGAAAACTAATTTTCCTATCGAAATAATAGTTCATGATGATTGTTCTACCGACAATACAGTAAGTATACTTAAAGAGTATGAGCAAAAGTATCCTGATCTATTTTGTAATATATACGAAAAAGAAAACCAATATACCAAAGAAGGAGTAGGTATTTGGCCCGATATAGATTTCCCCAAAGCCAGAGGTAAGTATATTGCTTTTTGCGAAGGCGATGATTATTGGATTGATCCTTACAAATTGCAGAAACAAGTAGATTTTTTGGAAAATAATTCTGAGTATGGAATGGTACATACTGATTTTGCTACTTGCAATAAAAATGGAAGGATTATAAACTCGGCAATAAACAAAAAAAAGACTATTGCTGAGGGGGATGTAAGAAATAAGTTAATTGTTGGTAATTTTGTTACAACACTAACAGCATGTGCTCGACGCGAACTTATATTAGAAGGAGCAAAATTGCTCAAATATGGATATCTACAGGCCGATTATCCATTGTGGATATTTATATCGAATAAAAGCAAGATAGGATATATAAACGAAGTTACTTCAGTTTATAGAATCCTTAAGGGGTCAATAAGTCATGCTAAATCACTAACGAATAGATTTGAATTTAACGAGTCAAAATTTAATGTTATCCGAGATTTCTTGAATCATTTCGAATATTCTGATGAGATTGTAAATAAAATAAACAAGAATTATGCAAGTTTACTCCTTCGCTATTCGATTTATTTAAACAGCAATAATTTATTGGAAAGGCGAAATAGATTGATTGACACTGCCAATATACAGGTTTCTAAACTTCAATTGTGTTTGACATATTTTGTTAAAGTAAAATTTTTTAGGACTATATTATTTTATCTAAATAAATTTAAATACTTCTTGTTTAGCCGATCAGTTTAGTTTTTAAACTTAAGGAGAATGAATAGTTCAAAACGGATATCATTTTTCACATTAAATATTTTTTCGAAAATTTGATGTTTTTATTCTAGTATGCGCGAAGTTTTAAATAAAATAAGTATAGTTTAAAATATTAAAGAGAATTTCTGAAAGGATTCAGATTTACAAGAAATGGGGATAAATCTTATGGAAATAAAGATTATATCTTACTTAGATATTTTATTGATAGTTTTGTGTAAGGAAAATTATATCAGAAATGAGATGATAAAACTAAATTAACTAGCTATTTTTAGAATTGAATTTAGGTTTATAGAGTAATATTTTATCGAATGTCTGGGATGAAATTTTTAAAAAGGACAAGAATAATTTAGTGTTTTATGATTATTGTTTAAACTATAATTTCTACATTTGCGCTACGTGTAAAACCTGAAGAAGAAATGAAAAATTTTGCATTAATTGGAGTCGCAGGCTATATTGCAGAAAGGCATTTGAGAGCAATAAAAGAAACAAATAATAATCTAGTTGCATCGTTAGATAAATTCGATAGCGTTGGACGTATAGATAATTTTTTCCCTGATTCTGATTTTTTTACAGAGTATGAGAGGTTTGATAGACATGTTGATAGATTAAAGAGACATGGGATGAAAATTGATTATGTAAGTATTTGTTCTCCCAATTATCTTCACGATTCTCATATTCGTTTTGCTTTAAGGCAAGGAGCAGATGCTATTTGCGAGAAGCCTTTAGTTTTAAATCCATGGAATATTGATGCATTAGAGGAAGTTGAAAAAGAAACAGGTTATAGAGTATATAATGTGTTGCAACTACGATTACACCCCGCAATTATAGCATTAAAAGAAAAAGTAGATAATGCTTCTTCAGAAAAAATCTATGATGTAGATTTAACTTATGTAACAAGTAGAGGTAACTGGTATTTTCGATCATGGAAAGGAAGTGAGGAAAAATCAGGAGGAATTGCTACAAATATAGGTGTTCACTTTTATGATATGTTGTCATGGATATTTGGGGATGTTAAGCAAAATATTGTCCATATTAGTGATGCTAATAAAGCAGCGGGATATCTAGAGTTGGAAAGAGCTCGTGTACGTTGGTTCTTGAGTGTAGATTACAATGATATTCCTCAGGAGATTAAGGAAAAGGGACAGCGAACTTATCGTTCTATTGCTATAGAAAATGAAGAAATTGAATTTAGTGGAGGTTTTACAGATTTGCATACACAGACATATCAAAAAATATTAACTGACGAAGGCTTTGGTTTAGGAGAAGTTCGTAATGCAATAGAGATTGTTCATAATATTCGTAATGCTAAACCACTAGGATTAAGGGGGGAGTATCATCCTTTTTGTAATAAGTAATCAAAATAAATAAGAGATATAGTCATGAAAAAAATAACAAACATTTGTTGTATTGGTGCTGGTTATGTAGGAGGTCCTACAATGTCTGTAATAGCCCAAAAATGTCCAGAGATAAGAGTTAATGTTGTTGATATTAACGATCAACGTATAAATGATTGGAATGATGAAAATTTAGATAATTTGCCAATTTATGAACCAGGGTTAAAAGAGGTGGTTGCTGAAGCTCGTGGTCGAAATCTCTTTTTTTCTTCAGATATTGACAAAGCTATTGATGAGGCTGAGATGATTTTTATGTCAGTAAATACGCCAACAAAATCCTATGGAAAAGGAAAAGGAATGGCGGCAGATTTAAAATATATAGAATTATGTGCTCGTCAAATAGCTAAGGTTGCAAAAGAAGATAAGATTGTTGTTGAAAAATCAACTCTTCCTGTTCGAACAGCCGAAGCGATAAAAGCAATTTTAGATAATACTAGTAATGGTGTGAATTTTCAAATATTATCTAATCCAGAGTTCTTAGCAGAGGGTACAGCAATAAA
>JAKSCO010000116.1 GCA_022360575.1 Bacteroidales bacterium
CTGCTGGCATACTCGATGCTTGATGTAATCTCATTGTTTTGAAATTCAATTTTATCGCGTTGTTTAATTACATGATTACGTTGTTTCTCTATTTCATCTTTTTGAGCTTCAATTTCAGCTGTTCGTTTTCGAACTTCTTCTTCTAATATCTCTTTATCACGCTGTAGTTTACGTATTCTGGCTTTTACTACAATAAAAATCAGAAATAAAACCAATGCTATTATCAGTGATAAAAACCAAATGGTTTTCCAGAAAGGTTTTCGAATCTTAAACGAATATTCAGAATTGGGACTTCCGATCCATTTTCCTTCAGAGTAACTTACCTGAACTAAAAACTTATATTTTCCTGGAGGCAGACTAGAATACGTTACCATTCGTAAGTTTGTTGCTGCATTCCAATCTAAATCATAACCTTGTAGTTTATATCTATAAAGTAATTTTTCAGAAGAGCTAAACCATAAGCCTGTGTAATAAAAACTTAAATGATTCCTATTGTATTTAAATGATATTTGATTTTTGGGAATTGGTTGATTAAAAACCTGTTTTTCTGTAATAAAAATATTGGGTAAAATATTATTCTTTTCTTCGTTTTCGGTATTCGAATTTAATTTCAGAATTCCGTTATTAGTTCCAATCCATATATTGCTTTCTTTATCTTTAAAAATAGAATTTAAATTAGGTTCTTTATATGCTACTCCGACACTTTCGCCATAATATTTTAATATACTATCGTGTGTGTCAAAAATTTCGACCCCTTCGTTGCTCACAATTACAGGATTCATCGATTGATCAGTCGAAATACTAAGCACAGAATTTGTTCTTAAAGCATTTTCGGCATTATAATTAAAAAAGTTATTTCCGTTATACCAGAACAAACCATTGTTAGGCGAGTTGAACCATAAATTTCCTTTATTGTCTTCGATAACCGAGTAAACAGTCTTAAAAACAGAATCTAATTTAGTTTGAAAAAGATATATACTATCGTTATAAAAATATACAACTCCTCCTCCATCTGTTGTAACCCAGATTCTATTCTTCGAATCAGTAAATGTCGAATAAATATAATCAGAAGTTAACCCATCTTTAGATGTATATATAGTAAATTGAGGTAAGCTATCTTCGTTGTACTTAATAACACCTCCACCTAATGTAGATAGCCATATATTGTCCTTATTTTCGGAGATATGAATTATATTATCATTTGATAATCCATTTCGTGAATTAAAATTAAGATACTCATAAGTTATTGGATTTATCTTAAAAACACCCGTTCCGTAAGTTCCAGCCCAAATAAAACCTTTCGAATCTTTATATAATGCTATAAACGAATGAGATTTTAAGTTATGTAGATGTTTCTGTTTTATTTCTCCTAAGTTGTTTTTACTTAACACAAATAATCCTTGATTTGATGCTATCCAGTAGTTTCCTGCATCATCGATAACAAGGCTAAATATATGATCTATATTTAGCCCACTGGATTTATCCAAAAATTCGAAATTATTGTTTCGTCGTATTGATAATCCATTGCGGGTTCCAATCCATACATTGTTTTCTCGATCTTTAAAAATTGATTTTGTTCGGTTATTTGCTAATTTATTATTTTCGTTATAAACAGTATAATAACTATTTCCATTATCATCGTAATTTATCTGAACAATTCCATTTCGAACAGTGCTTAGCCATAATTCTCTGTCGTTTAGTTTTATAAAACTATTAATTGAACCAAATTTCCAATTGTTGATATTCGAAAACTGTTTGTTTGTAATATTGTATTTACAAACACCTGCATCTTCCATCGCTATCCACAAAATATTCTTATCAATAATCATATGCTTAACAATGTTATCGGGTAATCCGTCAGACATTGTTATTTCATCTATAAATTCTTTTCGTTCAATATTGTAGATTGATATTCCTTTGTCGGTAGCAAAATACATATTCGAATTAAAGTCCTGAACTATATCGTATACGTAACTATCTATTAGTCCATTATCAACATCTATATTATATAAACGTTTACGTTTTTCTCCAGCATAATAATAAACTCCTTCACCGTAAGTTGAGAAAAAAACGGTGTTTTTGTTATTTATAAAGAATGATGAAATTTCTTGTGTCCCCACTCCTTCTTCTGGATTGAATTCAGCAAAATGTTTTCTGTTGTAAATAGATATTTTTCCCGATTTATGACCTATCCACAAATTGTTTTTATAGTCTTGATTTATTGACGTTATATAATTGTCTGCTAGTGAGTCTTTTTTAGTAAATAAAACAAATTCGCTTCCGTCGTATTTTACCAAACCATAATTAGTACCTAACCAGATATATCCTATGTTGTCTTGAAATATGGTATTTATTTCGACATTTTTCTTATTCTTTAGAATTTTATAGGTTTCGAAACGAGGACTTTGAGAAAATAGATTTAGTTTACAAAACACAAAAACGAATAGAATCAGAATTTTTAAATACAGTTTCATCTGTTTATAATTTTGCTAGTTATTGTCTTTTTGTTACTCGTTTCTACAAATTCTTACTTCTTTCACGAGCTTGCGAGTAAAACACATATAACCTTTGTTCTTTTTAGTACTCAATTGTTATAAAGGAATGCTTTTTTTATTGCTCAGAATCTTAGATATCGTTAATTGAAACAATCTATTTTCTGGAGGCAAGATCAAGATTAACGAATACTACTATTTCTTCGGCTATTTTTTGACTTACTACAGTAGGAATCTTAATATTGTGATCTTCTAACAACACAGTAAATTTTGACGATACATTGATCTTATCTGGCGATATTTTTAGCTTACATTTAATAATTCTTTCTTGTTTTATTCCATGACAAGTGAAACTTCCTTTAGCTCTTATTTCATGAATCCCTGAAGTTTTGAAATTTATTTCTTCTATTATTTTTCCAACAAAAATAGCGTTAGGATATTTATCTGACTCCATATAGTTTTCATTGAAATGTGTTTTTTGCAATGAACTATTAAAGCCTTCGAAACTTTTAATAGCCATACGAAAAACAAATGTACGATCGATTGTTTTTAAAGCTCCGCTTACTTCGTTCGACGAAGCTTTTATTAGTTCTAGGGGTGCATCCGAAGTAAATTCTATGTTACTCTTTGATACAGTAAATAAATCTTGTGCTTCGGTTATAAATGTTGATAATACAAATAGTAGTACAAAAATATATTTCATCTGTTTAGAGTTTATGACAAGTTCGAAAAGTGTTATATATTTCTAATTTGTCGGTTAGTTTTTTATTTATAAGTACATGTATATTAGAATTTTAATAGATTTATTTAATCTTATTTTTATTAAAATTAAATACTCGTATAATATTAAATCCAAAACCTATATCTCCTTTACTCCACTTTCCTCTTGTTTCTGGAATAAAAGCCTTTTCAGTCATTCCTGTTGAGTTTGATGCGTGTATTTGAAATACGTGCCCGCCTGTTTCGATCTCGATACCTAGTGCTAGCGAGTTTGAATAGTTATCGTTTATATATTCTGAAAATGGATAGAAATATTCGCATACAGTAGTTAATCTATTGGTTATCTTAAATCGAGCACCTACACCTATTGCTCCTACAGTGTTTGGTTCATTTTTTGTTTGTACGATATTTCGATGAATAACAACAGGCGATAACTGTATTGATAACCTTTGGGTAAGTTTACGAGCAATAAATAGCTCGTGTATATAATACATGCGGGCAGAAAATGGATAATCTCGTTCTTTGTTTGCCCATCGTACTGATTTTATAGCAATACCTTCGAGTAAGGTAATGGTAAAAGGGAAATTCTTTTTTCTGCTCGATTGGCGTGCTAGTTTTATTTTAACAAAGCCATCGTATAATTTTTCGAAATTACTACGTCCAAAACCTAAGTCAATTCTATCAGAAAGACCATATTCGAACCCAAATCGAATTGTCGATTGATCTAAACCAAACCAATCGTATATGCCTTGGTTTATATTGCCAAATCGATGCGAGATAGAAAATACCAATTCGTTTTTTGCTGCTGTTTCGCTAGTATATCCATTTATAAGTCGAATGCTTTTAAATGTAGCGTCGGTATAATAGGTTTTGTTTTCTGGGGGCTGAATAGAATCGAGTAAAGCAAGTAACTCTTGGGCTTTTAAACTATTAATTCCAACTATAAGGCTTAAAATTATGAGTATTGATTTTGACATCATTTGTTTGTGTTTATATTATAATCCTGTTTATGAGTGTTAAAATCTTTAATCATAGAGGTTTTGTTTGTATCAATAGGAAACCTTGCATTAATCCAAGCTTCGATTTTTGTAATATCACAATCAGATAATTTGGGCTGCTGATAAGGCATAGGATATGGTCCTGTATGTTTTATTGATGGAATAACTAAGCCGGTTTTTATTGATAATTTAGTCGATTCGTAGGTGTCGGTTAATATTCCATCGCGATAAGTAATTGTCTGACTATGACAAACAGCACATATATCAGTAAATATATATGTGAGGTCGTTATAAGTAATATTTGTAGTATCGCAGTAATAGTTTTTAAAAAACTCTTCTTCGCTATCGAAAGTACACGAATATGACAAAAATATAGAGAGGATGATAGTTGCAGAAATAAATCTATTGAAATAGTTCATGATTCTAAACTATATTGGTTATTAATACAATATAGTTAATTTTATATAAACATGCCAATTTATATCAGACTTAACAAGCGTGTTTTTTATCGATTATTGAGTCGTTATATAACAACAAATCCCCTATCCTATTATGATTTATATAAATTGTTTAAGTATGTAGTTCAATATTAAGGTTGTCAGTTGATTATGTTTGTTAAAATAAAATTATTTTTTTACAAATTTACTTGTATAAACTATCGAATTATCGATAAATTGAATAAAATAAATCCCTGAATTTAACTTAGAGCAATCCATTGATATCTGTTTATTTGATACTTGTTTTTTTACAAAAGAAACAGGCTTACCAGTTATATCGAAAATTTCGATTTTTAAATTAGCTATGGATAACTTATCGGACGAAATATTAAGATTATTACCTCTTAATGGATTAGGAAATAAGGTAAACTCGGTTTGTTCTATATAGTTTAGGCTTGTAGCTTCCGAAACAATTATTTTGCCTTTCATTCCACTTAAATAGTGATTTTGGCAAATGTAGTAGTATGTAGCTAAACTATCGAGGGCTATTTTGCCAACACCCGACGAGAAACTAAATCCTCCTGATAAGGGAGTATTTTGATTTGTATTCCATGTATCGGAACTTACCTGAACAATTGGATGATTGGCATTACCATTAAAAAAAACGGTGTCGCCCAATATTATCGATAAGTTTGCAGGAACAAAGCTTAAGCCATTAATATTTACAGTATGGGTTGTTTGCGAAAATACTTTTGTCGACATAAATATCAACATACAGAAAATAAATATAATTCGTTTCATGGCTAAACAAATTGTTTAATATGCAACAAAACAGTTATATGTATTAAATTGTTCATTTGAAAGTATTTATAAAAACACTCTCTTGTTGGCAGTTATCAAATATGGTTGTTTTATATGCTTACAAATTAATATTAAATTTCTTTAGTTTAGCATACAATGTATTACGACCTATACCCAATGATTTAGCTACTTTGCTGATGTTTCCGTTAAGTTGTTGTATAGTAAAAACAATTGTTTCACGTTCTATTTCTTCGAGCGTTTTTAATTTATCTACCTGTATGGGCTTTGAAAAAATTATCGGAGCCGAATTTTTATCAATATTAATATCACAATAGTCTTTATTATCGCCCAGATTCACTATTTTTTCGATGTAATTTTCGAGTTCGCGTACATTTCCATGCCACGAATAATTTAATAGTTTATCTTTTATATCGTCGGATAGCTCAGGTATTGGTTTGTTTAGTTTTTCGCTTTTAATAACCATAAAATGTCGAGCTAAAGGAATAATATCTTCACGGCGATTGCGCAACGAAGGTATATGGATAGGAATAACATTTAATCGATAAAACAAATCAAGTCTGAAATCGCCTTTCTCTACCTCGTCTTCGAGATTTTTATTGGTTGCAGCAATTACCCGTATATCTATTTTTTTACTTTCCTGAGCGCCTACACGCGTAACAGTTCCTTCTTGAAGTACTCGTAGTAATTTTATTTGCATATCAACAGGCATCTCACCTATTTCGTCTAGGAATATGGTTCCTCCGTTTGCTAGTTCGAATTTACCTGGGCATCCTCCTTTTCGAGCTCCTGTAAATGCACCTTCTTCGTAACCAAACATCTCACTTTCGATTAATGTAGGCGAAATTGCTCCACAGTTTACAGCTACAAAAGCCGAGTTGTGACGTTCGCTGGCATTGTGTATTGCCTGAGCAAACACTTCTTTTCCGGTTCCGCTTTCGCCAGTAATTAATACTGTCGACGGACTATTAGCTACTCGTTTGGCATACTCAATAAGTTTTACTGTTTGAGGGCTTTTCGAGATTATCTCATCAAAAGTATAATGAGCATGAAGACCTGAATATTTTTTTATCAAATTTAACATTCGGCTCATTGGTCTGAAGGTAACTAAGTAACCTAATATTTCTTGTTGCTCATTTTTTATCAAATATGCATTAAATAAAAATCGCTCGCGAATTTCAGGAATCTGAAAAGTACTTTCTTGATCAAGAAAGCTCAAATCATTAAGAACAATCCGTTTTATTTTATACCAATCGGGTAAAAATTCTTTAATTTCCTTGTCGAGAAGGCTTTTACGGCGTATGTTTATTATCCGACAAGCCGAATCGTTTACCCATTTTATTTCATCGTTTAAATCAATAGCAAATACACCATAAGCAAGATTATTCATCATTGCCCAAGCGTATTGTCGCGAGGCAAATAGCTCTTTTAAAATAAGATTGCTGGTAAGTTTATTTTCGATAGCCGAAACAGCAGCCATAACTAAACCTAATGTGTGGGGATGCACATTTTCGGCTTTTCCGGTTAGGTTTAAGGTTCCGATTACTTTATTGTTGTAATGAATTGGAGCTGCCGAGCAGGTCCATTGATGATATGCCGAGATAAAATGTTCTTTGGCTGTTATTTGTACAGCAGCATTTTCACTAATTGCTGTTCCCATAGCATTGGTTCCGATGCTTTTTTCGCTCATCGAGGCTCCCTCAATCATATTCAAATTTTGAGCTGCTTTAAGGGTTTCTTTTCCACCTATTATTTTTAATATGCATGCATCGCTGTCGGTAAGTACAATCATAAAACCATTTTTTTCGACAGTCGATAATAACTGTGTCATTATAGGTTCTGCAATATCAATTAATTCTTTATTTTCTTTTAATTGATATTCTAGTTCTTTCCCTTTTATAATAAGTTTTGGATATTGACATTGAGGATCAATACCAAAAGACTTACTTCGGCTATGCGAACGTTTAATAATTATATCTTTATCTTTTTCAATCATTTATCCCCTATTAAAAAGAGTACAAATGTATATGTATCTTATGTAAATATGTAAAATACACGACATGTTGTATAGCTTAAAAATTTTCTTAGGATATTTTTTATAAAACACTGTGTATTTAAAAGAAAGATACAAATATCCATGTATTGTACGATATTGTGAGAAAACAAATAAAAATAGTGTTTTGATTCTTTAGTTTTAAAGAAATGGATTATTCTAATATTGTGATATAATATGTCTCTATTGTTATAATCTGATTAATTGTTTTAACGCCAGAGGAGTTTATTTTAGTAATTCGATTTTCTCTTTTTCTTATCTAAAGATTTGTTTCGACAACTTAGCTATTTATTTTTATGATCCGACTACTTATTGTTACTCTCCGAGAACTCATTGCGACGATCCAACCTGACATTGTTACCGACAGAGAGCTCATTGCGATGACTGCACCTGACATTGTTACTGCTCAACATGACATTGTTACCGGCTAAGAACTCATTGTGATGACCTACCATGACATTGTTACAGGTTGAGAACTCATTGCGACGACGACACCTGACATTGTTACTGCTTAACATGACATTGTTACCGATTAAGAACTCATTGTGATGATCTGACCTGACATTGTTACCATCTTTCTACTCATTTTGATAAGAAAATGGAGTGTTTTTATGTGGTATAATAGAAAAATCGGTAAGTCTTAAAATAAACTTGCCGATTTTTTCAATATGTAGAGTTATGTATTACTTCAATTTATGCTTAAATATCTTTTTAAATTTTTCGAGTTTAGGAGTTATAACAAACGAGCAATAAGGTTGTGCTTTATTGTTGCTATAATAATCCTGATGATAATTTTCGGCTTTGTAAAAAGTATCGTATTCTTCGATCTGTGTTACAATAGGATTATCATATATTTCGGCCTTATTCAATTTTTCTTTATAACTCTCGGCTAGTTTCTTTTGTTCAGGATTATGATACAAAATAATTGAACGATATTGGGTTCCTACATCAGCACCTTGCCTATTTAATGTTGTAGGATCGTGAGTTTGCCAAAAAACTTCTAACAAATCAGAATACGAAATAAGCTCGGGGTTATAAGTTATCTGAACTACTTCGGCATGACCAGTATGTCCTGTGCCTACATCTTTATAAGTAGGACTTTTTGTATTGCCTCCCGAGTAACCCGAAGCTACAGCTTCGACTCCCTTTAATTGTTGAAATATTGCTTCGGAACACCAAAAACATCCCGAGCCAAAAGTTGCCATTTCCATATTATTTTTATTTTGCGCTACTGTTTCTGTCATCAGAAACAAGAATAAGACTATTAGTAATGTATTTAATTGCTTCATAAAATTAATTGTTTTAGTTTACAATGCATCCTTTTTGGATAATATTTATTGTATATAAACAGGTGGTAACTTCAATTTGTTTATACGATAGTTTGTATTTTTGCTATATTAATTAAATACAAATGAATTTTAGAGATCAATTGTTAGCTGAGTTGTCAAAGAAAAACACTCAATACATAGCCTCGGTTATCGGAACCGATAAAAACATGTTTAATCAGGTTTTTAATCTTATTTTAAATAACGAAAAAACGGTTTCGGGTCGTGCAGCTTGGGTTGTCGAACATGTTTGGCTCGAACATCCTTACATGATAGAACCTTACATTAACGATATTATCGATTTTTTGCCTAAGGCAAAATACGAAAATCAAAAACGTCACTTTTTAAAATATCTATCGACAATAGATTTATTTTTACTAAACGATGAGCAACTAGGAATTCTTATCGATAAATGTTTTTGTTGGCTCGAAGATTTATCTTATCCTACAGCTGTAAAAATGTATGCAATGCAAATTATATATAATTACATCGAAATCGAACCCGATTTAGCTCCAGAGCTTATAGCCATTATCGAAAATCAGTATCAAGAGGCAACTCCTGGGTTTAAAAACAGAGGAGGAAAACTTCTAAAGAAATTATATAAGTTGGTATAATAACCTTCATTTTTATAAATTCCTCATTTTGAAATTCATTTGGTATAAAACAAGTAATATTACAAACTAGAATATACAATTAGCGCAAGATTTTAATCTTGCGCTAACACTTCTAAATTATTCTTATAATGATTTATTGTCGATAGATATTAATTCACATATTTATTTTTTGTTTTTAAGCCAATTTTGATAACAATTGCTCAAATGTTTCATCCCTGCTTTTTGATATGCTTCATTAGAGTGAACGGTAAAATGATCGCCCGAAAAGTATCTAAAATAAACTTCAGCATTAATCTTTTGCATTTCTTCTTCCATTAAACGAATGGGTCTATTTAAATAGAAATTATCCTGATTACCCACAGTAATTAATATTTTTCTTCCAATCTTGTCTTTATAGAAATCCCAGTTATTGCGTAATTTTAACGAAATGTCATATCGTTTCCAATATGGCACAGCTTTTTGATTTACATCACCTGTCTTTACATCAATTAATCGTACAATTTTGTTATTCTCATCGTATTTACTAAATACTGCATCGAAAGAATGGTATTGTTCTCCTCTACAAATTACATGTTCCATTCGCAAAACATCCATTGTTTTAAACAAAGGCATTTTTCCAGCAAGAGTAAGATCTGCGATATAATGACCTTCTTCATCGATAAATAGATTTACAGGTTTATAAATGTTATGAGCATGCATTTGGCGAAAATCAACATAATCGGGGGCACTTGCCCAACAGCCTACAAAAGCTTTTGGGTAATTAATTTGAAGCGATAATGAAGCCCATCCTCCGCTACTATGTCCTGTAACCAGACTTGCTCCATCGGTTCGGTAGTTCTTGTTTACAAAAGGAATTAGTTCTTGAACAAATGCATCACCCCAAGGGCCATTAATGTCGCTATTGGTATAAACACTATGTCCTTCGGGACAATTTCCATCTAAATGAACAACAATTGCTTTTTTATTCCCAATAGTTGTTACATTTCTAGTTCCTGATGGTAAGCAATAGTTGCCTCCAAATCCCATTATTTTATACAATACCGGATACGATTGTTTACTTTCGTAATAATCGTCGGGCAAAACAATTGCTGCAGTAAAAAAGATAGGTTTCTCATGAAATTTAGATAGTAATTCGGAAGTAAATTTAATTTCTCTTGCAAAATCATCACCTACGAATTTTAGTTCGGGTACTACTTGGTCGCACAAAACCGAAATTCTTTTTTCAAAATTTTTATCAATTTTTATCTTTTTAGTTGTAGAATAAATATTTCCCGGACTATTACCCATTGTTTTGCCGCCCAAATTTCGATCAAAAACAGCTTGCATATAATAGTTGCCACGTTCTAAATCTGATAATACTACAGGGTAAGATATAGCTTTATCGTCGAAAATAATTTTTTCGCTTGGTTTTACATTTTTTACACTTACTCGAAAAACTGGCGAAAGATCAGCTCCTACAAACACATCTTTAGGAGTCTTATTATATTTTGATAAATACACCAATACATCTCCAGAGAATGGTTCAGACATAGTTTTGTTCGAAAAACTTACTTCAAAAACTTGTGCTTGAATATTTATTATTCCACAAGTCAGGAATAATACGATAGATAAAATAGTTTTTGTTTTCATGTGTTTATATTTTCGTTATTTATTAATTTATTTCTTGCTCTAACAAATCCCCAATTCCTTTTGCTAAATAAGCTAAGTAATCTCATGTGCCTTACAAACAACCTTCTTTAAAGTTTTAGTATTTGATACTAAGAATAGATTATCATGAAAGGTTCATGCAATATTGTATATTAAGATTTAATGTAAAGTTAAAATTTTAATGAACATTCTCGCTAAGAATTTCAAGTTGATTATTTTAAAAATTGTAGAAATAATTAATGTAAGATTATTAAAATATTGAGACCAAGAATGATTTTATGTTATTGAAACTAAATAAACCAGCTATTATTACAAATAAGATATTTTATATTAAATTGGCAATCTTAAATTAAACTCAATATTGTCATGAGAAATAAAAATAGAATTTATTTAGTTTTTGCTTTGGCTTTTTCGATTACAACATTAAAAGCACAAGACAAAAGCGACTGGAAAGGTGGAGTTCCCGAAGGATGTACTTCGATAACTGTAGGTAAATTGGCTTCAGCTGATGGTTCGGTAATAACATCTCATACCGACGATAGTCATAGAACTCGTTCGTGGATGGATGTACAACCAGCTAAAGATTACAAATCGGGAGTAACAACTCCTATGTATAAACGTACGGCCGACAATTCGAAAGCAATGCCTACTTATAAACACGAAAAAATTGGAGAAATACCACAAGTAGCGCATACTTATAAATTTATAAATACAGCATATCCTTGTTTAAACGAAAAACAACTAGGAATTGGCGAATCGACTTTCGGAGGTCGCGAAGAGCTACAATCGAATGCAGGATTAATCGATTGTCAACGACTTTGTCAATTAATGCTTGAGCGTTGTACTACTGCTCGCGAAGCTATAAAAATGGCTGGTGAGTTAACAAAGAAATATGGATGGAACGACTATGGCGAAGTTTTAACTATTGCTGATACCAAAGAAGTATGGCATTTCGAAATTGTAGGACCAGGAAAAGATAAAGTAGGAGCTGTTTGGGTTGCTCAGAGAGTTCCCGACGATCATGTTGCTGTAAATGCAAATGCTAGTACGATTAAAGAAATAGATCTATCAAATCCAGATTACTTTATGGCATCAGAAAATATTTACGATGTAGCAAAAGAAAATGGATATTGGAACGAAAACGAACCATTCAGGTTTTGTTATGTTTATGCGCCTAACACTCGACAAGCAATAGGTTCGCGTCGTCGCGAATGGCGTATTTTCGACCTTTTAGCTCCATCGTTAAATTTAAATCCTAATGCCGAAAACTATCCTTTCTCGGTAAAACCTGACAAAAAGGTTGCTTTAGAAGATTTAGTAATGATTTTTAAAGATTACTACGAAGGAACCCCTTACGATATGACACGTAGCATTAAAGCTACAGATAAAGACGGGAAGTCAGTAATCTCGCCATTAGCAAATCCTTTTATGCCATACGATCAGTTAGATATATCAAATGTTAGTGGAGGATGGTATAGTGTGAACAAAGAAAAAGGAACAATTAGTTTCTTAGGCGAGCGTACTATTGCCAGATGGTACACTATGTATGCTACAATTATTCAGTGTCGCGATTGGTTACCCGACGAAATTGGAGGTGTTGTGTGGTTAGCTCAAGATAATGTTGCTACATCTATTTATGTTCCTTTTTATGGTAGTGTCAACGATATGCCTAAATCTTACAAAACCCCTGGTAGAGTAAATGGATTTACTCGCGAATCGGCATGGTGGGCTTTTAATCGTATGAGTACACTAACAGCTCAACGTTGGGGCGATATTCGTCATGATATTGATGCTGCTTGGAATCCTATGCAAAAAGAATTGTTCGAAAACCAAAAAACAATCGAAGCCGAAGCACTTAAACTATACAAAAAGAATAAACCTAAAAAAACAATCGAATATCTTAATGAATATTCAAATAAATGGGGCGATAAGGTTGTAAATAAAGCTTGGGAATTAGGCGACTTTATTTGGACCAAATACGACGAGAAATTCTAACATCATTAAATCTATATTAATGGATAATAAGAGAGGTTTTGCCAGTGATAATAATTCGGGAGTGCATCCCGAAATTATAAAAGCTATGATTGATGCTAATACCGGACATACTATCGGATATGGCGATGATGTGTTTACTCAAAGAGCAAAGGATAAATTTTATGAGCACTTTGGAAACGATATCGATATCTATTTTGTATTTATTGGCACCGCCGCAAATGTATTAGGATTGAATGCTGCAACACATTCGTGGAACTCGGTTATATGTGCCGATACTGCTCATATTAATGTCGACGAGTGTGGTGCTCCCGAAAAATTTAATGGCTTTAAATTAATTTCGGTAAAAACTCCAGACGGAAAATTAACCCTCGATTTAGTTGAGAATAATACTGGAGGTTTTGGGTTCGAACACCATTCGCAACCTAAGATAATATCTATTACTCAGTCAACTGAGCTTGGTACGGTGTATTCTATCGACGAGATTAAGACTCTGGCTGATTTTGCCCATAAAAATGGGATGTTTCTGCATATGGATGGTGCTCGAATTGCAAATGCAGCTGTACATTTAGGTTGCAGTTTTAAAGAATTTACTAAAGATGCAGGTGTAGATATATTATCATTTGGAGGAACTAAAAATGGAATGATGTATGGCGAAGCAATCCTTTTTCTGAATAAAGAATTGGGTCAAGATTTTAAATATATCAGAAAACAAGGAATGCAGCTAGCTTCGAAAATGAGATTTATTTCGGTTCAATTTGAACGTTATTTATCCAATAATTTATGGTTCGAAAATGCAGCTCATTCAAATAAAATGGCTCAATTGCTCGAATCAGAGATAAAAAAAATACCTCAAGTAAAAATTACACAAAAAGTTGAATCAAATGGAGTGTTTGCTATTGTACCTCGCTCTATTATAAATGATTTGAAAGAAGAGTATTTCTTTTACGATTGGGACGAAGAAAGGAATGAAGTACGCTGGATGACATCATTCGACACAAAACCTGAAGACATTTATAATTTTGTTAGTTTAATAAAAGAGAAGTTAAATTAAAAAATCAATTTGTTATGGAGAATACACAAAAAGTTTTAGATGCAATGAAATCTGCCGGAAAAGCTTTAAAAGCAGGCGAAATTGCCGAATTATCAGGATTAGATAAAAAAGATGTAGACAAGGCAATGAAAACTCTTAAAGACGAAGAAAAAATAGTTTCTCCTAAACGGTGTTTTTGGGAGCCCAAATAAAAAAACTAAGAGAGAAAAGAGTCAAAATTTTGACTCTTTTTTTATATCTATATGGCTTATTTATTTTGCAACAATACAATCATCGATACATACAGGAATAACTTGAGTAGTATCTATTTGAAAGCAATAATCAATAATATTCTTTAATCCCAGATTAACTAAGCGCTTATATTGATAAATGTTTTTTATATAAGCTGATAAATTGTCTTTAGCGCTTTGCCACAAAGCAATCGAAGTTTTTAGTGAATCGCAATCACTGATATAACTTTCAGACAACAATATTTTTGATAAAGCACCAGCAAACAAAGCATCTTCGATACAATAATCTCCTTGCCATCCCGAGCATAGTATCAATACATCCTTTTTCTGATTGACTATATAATGCGCTAGTGACGATAAATTCAAAAAAGAACCTATAGTGATTTCGCTAGCCGAATCTTTAACCAAATGGATTGTATTTGTTCCATTTGTTGTACTATATACCAAAGTCTTTCCACTTACCTTTTCTGCACTAAACGAATAAGGCGAATTGTCGAAGTCGGCAAAATCGAGTTTTTTACCATCGCGTTCGGCAGCTATTATAAAACCTTTTGCTGCTAACTGTTTAGCTTCGCTTAGCTCTTTTACAGGTATTAGTTTTTGCAAGCCATTTTTAAACATTGTAGTAATTATAGTTGTTGCTCGTAAAATATCAACAACAACAACTATTTTATTACTTAGTGTATCAAGCTCTAATAGCTTAGGACTAAAGCATACTTTTACTGTATTCATTTATTGTAATTATTTTGCCAAAATTTTTATTTCGGTTCGTCTGTTCTCAGCTCTTCCTTTTTCGGTATTGTTTGAGCTTATAGCTTGTGTTTCGCCGTATCCCTTATACTTTAATCTATTGCTATTTATCTCATTGTCGATAAGATACTGATAAACTGATTTAGCCCTGTTTTGCGATAAACTTTGATTGTATTTGCTTGTACCAACATTATCGGTATGTCCCGAAATTTCAACAACCAACGAAGGATTTCTTTCAAGAAATTTTGTGAGCTTAGTTAACTCAACCAGCGATTTTTTATCTAAGATATACGAATCGGTTTCGAAGAATATATTTCGAAGTACAAGCCTCTCTCCCACTTTTATAGGATTTAAAGCAATATTCTTTAAATAAGGTTTACTTATATTATAAATACCTTTTAATGTAAAATTATCCGAATAAAATAAATATCCCGGAGCGGTCACATTTAAAGCATAATCGTTGTTTGTCGGAATACATATCAGAAACTCGCCAGTATACTCGTCCGATATCGATTGCATTACAAGTTTATTTGTTTCTAAGTTAATCAGTTCAAATTTAGCCTGTAGTTTTTGCTTTGTTTCTTTATCAAAAGTTATTCCTTTTAAATACGATACAGGATTAGGTCTTGCTTCTTTGTATAATTCGAACTGATAGATATCTTTTCCTTGATTTTTATTTCTATCAGAAGCAAACAAAGCTTTATCTCCTTGTGCATTTACAATCAGTCCTACTTCGTTTGATGTAGTATTTATTGGGTAACCCAGGTTAACTGCTTCGTCCCAGTCTCCTTCATTATTACGAGTTGATTTAAATAGATCAAAGCCCCCCATTCCGGTTTTTCCGGCCGAAGCAAAATACAAGGTTTTATTGTCCGAATGTATAAAAGGTGATTGCTCGTCGGCCGAGGTATTTATCGATTTGCCTAAATTAACAGGTTTACTCCAGGTTCCATCGCTACGTAGATTGCTATACCAAATGTCTTTACCTCCCGAGCCTCCGCTTCTGTTGCTTACAAAATAAAGAGTTTGTCCGTCGGGCGAAATAGAAGGCTGGCCTTCCCACGAAGATGTATTTACAGGCGATCCTATATTTTCACTTTTAGACCATCCCTGAGGTTGGAGAACAGAAACATAAATATCGCAGCTTCCTTTGCCTTTTGAGCGCTGACAAGCCGTATAATACATTTGTTTGCCATCAACCGATATGGTTTGAGCTCCTTCGTTGTATCTTGTATTTAAAGTTTTACCTGCATCTATGGCTTTTTTCCAGAATCCGTTTTCTTTTACAGCAATGTAGAAGTCTTCTTGGTAGTTGCGCGAATTCTTTTTAAGGTTTTTATTGGTATTAGCTGGATTTCGAGGCATTAACCGTGTCATTAATAACGTTTGTTCGTCGGCGGTTAAGCTTGGCCAGTATTCGTCGTATTGTGTATTGATGCTATCTCCTAAATTCTCAGGATTAAAAGGAACAGGATTTTGAATAGCATTCATTGCAAATTTACACGACCGTAATTTTTTCTTTGCAGCAATTCGTATATCTGGTTTTATCGATTTATAGCTTAAGAATTTTTGTAAATGTTGTTTTGCCATTGAAAAATCATTTACCATCATTTCTAATTCGGCTAACGAAAAGTATAATTGAGGGAAAAAATCTGGATTAATACGTATTACATTTCTATATGATTCTATAGCATTAGCAAATTCTTTTTTGTCGATATAAATTTCGGATAAAACAATATGAGCTTCGATAAAGTTATTGTCGGATTTTATTGCTTTTAGCATTGCTTCTTCGGCTGTTGTAAAATCGTAGTTCTGATAAGCAGTTAAAGCTTTTTGATATGATTTTATTGCCTTTTTATTCGATGTAGAATATTTTTGAGCAACACAACAAAATGAAAATACACTTAACAATATAATACTTAGGGTAGTTTTTAACATAAATCTCAATTTGTTTATTATAAAAAAATCCCTAAAAGGGATTAAAATTATGGTATGTGCATAAATTTATGTGATTGTAAAGAAACATTCCATTTCGGATATGTTTTTACATAATCAACAATAATAGGTATATTTTTTTCGTATTTGCTCCACTCCGATTGTAAGTACAATTTACAATCGGGACTTACTTTCGAAGCCGATTGTTCGGCCCAAATAAAATCTTCGTCTTCGTAAATTATAACTTTCAATTCGTTTGCTATTTCGAAAAATTCGTTGATAGGCGGACTGTTTCGCTTAGGCGACAAACAAATCCAATCCCATGTTCCGGTTAATTTATTTACTCCTGCAGTTTCGATAAAAGTTTGTATTCCGTGTTTTTTTAAACGAGAAGTTAAAGGCTCTAAATTAAATAAGCTAGGTTCGCCTCCTGTAACAACAACTGCGTTGGCTGATGTTTTTAATGCATTTGCTACAATTAAATCAACCGAAACTAACGGATGTATATTAGGATTCCACGACATTTTCGAGTCGCACCATCTGCATCCTATATCGCAACCTCCTATCCGAATAAAGTATGCTGCTTTACCTGTATGATATCCTTCGCCTTGTAGTGAATAAAACTCTTCGACTAAAGGCAATTCCAACCCTTCATTTGCTATATTCTCATCAAAATTAATCATCCCACATATTTTAGTATCACAAAGTTAAATAATAATTTACACCAGAAAAAAATTGCATTTCTTCAAATGCAAATTATTGAATTTATCTATTCGAATATTTTTTAATAAAAAACAGTAGGCTTATAAGCCGGATCCTGTTCTATAGTAAACTATAGCTTTCATCATTTATCTTCGCGACCTACCCCCCAACATCGAACGAGCAGTTCTTAATTGTTGGTATACATGGTTTTGCAACTCAAAAGACAGGCAGCATTTAATATTGCTATTAAATCTGGTGAGCTCTTACCTCACCTTCTCACCCTTACTACAACAAGTTATAGCGGTTATTTTCTTCCCTGTTAACTATACCCTCACGAGTATCTCTCCTTTCGAGAGTTTGATGCTCTGTGTTGTCCGGACTTTCCTCTTTGGATAAACCAAAGCGATGAAACGGCCTACTGTTTTGCAAAGTTATATTATTTTATTTTATAATAACCATAGTTGCTCCATAACCATACTCTTTAAACGAAGCATCTTGATATCTTAATTTTGGATATTTGCGTTCTAACTTTTTAGTAATTTCGCGTTTTAAACGTCCGTTGCCAACACCATGAATAAATACCATACGTCGAGTTCCGGCAAGAATACCACCATCTAAGCTAGTAGTAAATCGAGCCATCTGAATATCTAATATTTCGGTATTCGATAATCCTTCCGAGTTATCAACCAATTGCTCAATATGCAGGTCTATTTCTTCTATCTCGATGTTTTTGCCGTTTTTGCTACTTTTAAAAGTGCGTTTGGTTTCTTTACGCTCTTTTTCTTTCTTCGCTTTTTCAATTTCGGCATCAGATATATGTGTCGATAAATCGATCTCTTCGGTGGTTAATTCATAGATATATGCTTTTTCGTGGAAGAAATCATTTTCTGAGAATGTATTTTGCTTATAAAATTTAGATGGCTTTACATTCCATTTTTTATTTATAGGATTTATTAGATAATAATTTCCTTTTCTGAAAAATATTAACTGAAAATTAATTTCTTCAAAATCGTTTAGCTCATCTCGTTTAATACTACCTAAGTTTACTTTTGTATTGTCTTCAAGATTTCCGTATGCAAAAAGCGACTGAAATTCGTTTTCGGTTTTCGAAATCGAATACAGGGTTCGAAAATTGCTATCGTTAATTAAGAATACATCTAAATCAGAATTGATAATGTCGTTCTGATTTTTTGGAACCAATGCAAAAAACACACTTGCTTTGGTGTCGGTATTTAAACCATCGCTTTCGAGGTTTTCGTTTATTTCAGAAATTACATTTTCAACTATCTCGTTATTTGTTTCGCTGGCAATATCAATGTTCTGAGCGCTTTCTACTACTAGTAGTTCGTTCATAAGAACAGGTACTTCAAAGCCGTCGTCGTTTAAAACCACAGCAATGTTTTTATCCTGAAATCGAACGATTTCTCCTTGTCCGACATCATTTAAAAACTTAACCTTATCTCCTTTTTTAAAATTCATCACAATACCTATATTTTATATAATCGTACAAAATTACTTATTTTTGCACACTCAAATACTAAAAAGATGCGTATAAATCCCGAAAATATCAGAATTGAAGATTATAATTACGAGTTGGCAGATGAAAAGATTGCAAAATATCCGTTGCAAGAAAGAGATAAATCGCAATTGTTAATTTATAATAAAGGAGAATTATCGAAAGATTCGTTTTTTAATATTGATAAATATATTGATTCGGATACTAGCTTGGTTTTTAACAATACTAAGGTTATACAAGCTCGTTTAGAGTTTTTTAAAGAAACTGGAGCTAAGATTGAAATTTTTTGTTTAGAACCGATTGAGCCTGCCGATTATAATTTGGCTTTTCAGGAAACACATAAAATTAAATGGAAATGTATTGTTGGTAATTCGAAAAAATGGAAATCAGGATGTCTTAAAAAATCGGTTTCGGTAAAAGGTTTAGATATCGAAATAAAAGCAACGCGAATTGTAAACGATGGAAATTCGAATATCATTGAATTTTCGTGGGATAACAATACTGTTTCGTTTAGCGAGATTTTAGAAAACTCAGGTCTTACTCCTATTCCTCCGTATTTAAATCGCGATTCGGAAGATATTGACAAGGATAGATATCAGACTGTTTATTCGAAACAAAAAGGCTCTGTGGCGGCTCCTACTGCGGGTTTACATTTTACAAACAATGTGCTTACACGCTTACAAAGCAAAAACATATCGACCCAAGAAGTTACCCTACATGTGGGGGCAGGAACATTTAAACCTGTGAAATCAGAAACTATTGATGAGCACGAAATGCATACCGAGCATTTTATTATCAATAAACAAACTGTTATTAATTTATTAAACTCGAAAAAAATTATTGCCGTAGGGACAACTTCGGTGCGAACTATCGAAAGTGTTTATTGGCTTGGTGTAAAGCTTATTTTAAATAAACAATTAGATAAACACATTACACAATGGGAAGCTTATAAGCTCGAAAATGGTTTTACAAAACAAGAATCGCTACAAGCTATTATCGATTATATGGAGCAAAACGATATTGATCAGATCAATGCTTCGACTCAGATAATGATTTTTCCGGGATATAATTTTAAAATAATTGATGCATTAATTACCAATTTTCATCAACCTAAAAGCACTTTATTGTTATTAATTGGAGCCTTTATTGGCGATAACTGGAAAGAAGTGTACAAATATGCTTTAGATAACAGTTTTCGATTTTTAAGTTATGGCGATAGCTCTATTCTTATTCCGTAAAACAAACAGGATATAATAAAAATGCGTATAGCCGCAGTGTATTGCGATTATACGTATTTTTTATGTTCTATTCTTGTATAAACTGTGTATTTGCTTTGTTTGTTATTACTTCAATTATTTCATCCTTTATTTAACATAACTACCAAATATAATCAGCGTTCATGAGTTTTTTCCCGATTTCGCAGGGCTCTTATTTTGTTGTTAACTGTTTCGATATACTGTATGACATTATTACTGACTTTCTTGTACTTATCGGGGTTGGTTTCTGATTTAACTCTTAAGTAAGGAAGCAGTTTTTTGTTGATAATATTTATTACTTTCTTTTTTTGTGTGGTTGCAGGAGTTATCTTTTCTTTTTGAGCCAAAGTATTTTCTTTTTTACGATACAAATCGATAAAATCTGTAGCAACACTTTTAAGTTCTCTTAACGAATCGGCACCTCCCACTAACGATTTTAGTATGGGTTTGATATTGGGTTTTTCTAGTTCGTCGATCAACGAAAATGTTCTCGAAAGTTTTTTTTCGTAGCCTAATTTATAAAAATAAAGATCGAAATTTTTTATCTTATCCCATATTTTATCGGCATTTACAGCAATTTTGGCATCCCACGAGTATTTGTTTGCATTTACAAAATTTTTAAGACAAACAACTCTTTTGTCGAATACTGAATTGATTTTGTTTAGCTCTGAGGTGTATTTGTTTTTCCGATCGAAACCCAAAGAATGGGTAAGGATACTGGTTTCGCTCTTTAATTGTGGTTTTAAATTAGCAAGAAAAGAATCAGTAAAATCTTTTTGTTCTAATTCGAAAATAATATTATCTGCGATGTTTTTAATTTCATAGGCATTGCACCTACTTAAAACTTTTGTTTCCATTTTGGAGAAAATCTTAGGTTAATCTTTCCGAAATTAAATATTTATTTTGATTAATTGTAATATTTCTAATTCGTGTTTTTTGATTTTTAACAACTTAATGCATTTATTTCTATAAAAAGGCTAAATCTTGTCGGAAAAAAGCATTTATGAATCATTATTTTATCAAATGCCATTGATTAATTATACAGGATAGTCTGTTTTTATATCTTTTCGCTTGAAATTATGTGTTTTCTGGATTGAGAATTTAAAAAACAATTGACAAAACTATCTCCGATAACCTGAATACTACTTTTTTCATTGACAAAACTATCCCCGACAATCTGAATACTACTTTTTTCATTGACAAAGCCATCCTAGATAATCTGAATACTACTTTTTTCGTTGACAAAACCACCTTAGATAATCTGAATACTACTTTTGTCATCGGAAAAATGCATTTTATGAATTTAAAATACAAAAAATCAATAAAAAGATGGGATTATATAAAAGTGAAACCATTTTTCTTTTGATAAAGATAAGAAACAATTAATCATGTATTGATTTTTCATGAAAATTGGTTTACAGCAACTATAAAAATATTTTTTTTAAACAGAATTCGTAAATACTTATTGAATAAGATTTTGAGGTATTTATAAAAACAATTATTTGTTAATAAAAGAACCCTTTTGTCAATCTTGACAAGGGTTCTAAATATTTTATATTCTTACTAATGTTGTTTTATTTTAAAAAACGATATCGTATCTCTTAATTTTTGAGCTTGTAATGCTAAATTTTCAGCATTTTGAGCTAAATATTCGCTCGACGAGGCATTTTGTTGAGTAATATCATTTAATTGTAATATAGCTTCGTTAACTTGCCTAACTCCAGAGTCTTGTTCTATACTAGCTTGTGTTATTTCATCGATTAATTTTGTCGATAATTCAAATTTAGGTAATGTTTTTTGCATTACTTCGCCCACTTGACAAGCCATTTCTAAACTGTTTTGAGTAAGGTTTATGATTTCTGTTGCAGCTATATTGCTTTTTTCGGCTAATTTTCGGACTTCAGCAGCTACAACAGCAAATCCTTTTCCGTTTTCGCCAGCTCTGGCAGCCTCTACAGCAGCATTTAAAGCCAATATATTTGTCTGAAAAGCAATATCGTTTATTATAGTAATTTTATTCGATATTTCTTGATTAGCAAGTACAGTATTGTTGCTGTGTTCAGAAACGTCGCTAATACCCTCGTTCGATTCGTTTGATATCTTTTGGGTTTTCTGTGCATTGCTTTTGTTTTGTTCAATATTACCAATAATTTGCTCCATTATTAACGAAACTTCTTCGATAGAAGATGCCTGGTTGTTCGCTCCTTGCGATAGCTGTTGCGATGTACTACTTACCTTTTGACTGGCATTTATAAGATCATCAGAATTAAGACTTATGTTACCAATTGTTTCGTTTATCTTTTTTGTTAATTCGGAAATAGAATTTGCCAAGACTCCTAATTCATTTTTTGATTTTTCTTCTCTTGTATTTAAATCTAAATGTCCTTCGGATAATTTTTTTACTTGTAAAATTGATTTTTCTAAGGGTTTGCGCAAAGAATTGTTTATGTAAATGAACAACATTAATCCTATAATAAAAGCAACCGGCAATACCCACAAAACATTATCTATACTTGTTTTGCCAACATAAAAATAACCGTAGCTAACTATGCTTAAAAAAACGAGAAACAAATAGCTTATCGAAAACATTATCGAATTTTTAAAAATTAGCTTTAAAATTAAGTAACTGGGGGGTAAATTTCCTAAGAAAATCACTCCTAGTAAAAGTAAGTCATTCATAAATGTGATTTTTTTGATGTAATAAGACAATTTTAGTGCGAAAATATCCACTAAAAAGACACTACTCCCTACGTATATCAATGCTTTTGGGTTACAATTACAAGAAGTAAAATGAATTTTAAATAACTTATACTGTAATTATAATTTTAGGAATAGTTATTACAGATTCGAAAGTTGAAACTACATCAAACTAAAGATTAATATTGTAATTGTTGTTTGAGTTTTCTCGTATTTATATTTCGTTGTTTTAAAATAGAAATATATAAACGTGTTTTGGTTTTGCTTTTTATTTTATCCGATTTCATAGCCCAATCTAAAGCTTTCGCAAAATTTCCTTGCATTTCGTTTGCTAAAGCTAAATTAAAGCAAGCTCTACTCGATATTTCTCTATCGATATGATTTATGTGTTTTTTCCACAAAACCGAAGCTTGTTTCCAATCTTCGTTATCTGTTACAAGTTTGGCTGCTTGTGTAAAATCTTTATTGCCTGTAACAAAATAAAATCGGGTTTCTTTTTGCCAGTTCGGAAATATTCTTTTTCCATAATCGAATGCAGCAAAAAAACTTATTTCGCGCACCGATTTTTCTAGCGAAGGTAATTGATTTCCGGCTTTTTCTTTCGAGTAGGCCGAAGACTCCCAATAAAAATTATCGCTATATAGATAACTATCCAAACGCTTTCGTGTTTTTAGCGAAAACATACTCCAATGTATTGCAACATTTAATTCTCGATATTTAAAATATACAACCGGATCTGATTCGAGATCAGCAAACGATTCGGTATTGACATCAATCGATAACGAATCGAGTACAACAAAAATATCTGCTTGAGTATTTTTTGCCAGTTTACCTAAATAATCCCACGATATGGTGTCTTGTTGGTATAGCCTTTCGCCACTCGGAAATCCTTTTTGTATATATAGATAATCTAACGAATCGATAAAACTGGTAGAATTGATAATTTCTAAAAAACCGTAATTCATTTCTTCTGTTATAACACCGTATAGCATGGTGTCTTTTTCGTTATCATTATTAATATCGTTATCTAAATTTACGAATAGTATTTTATTAAAATCACGAGGCAAATTAACTTGCGATGGTGTTAAGGTTTCTATTTGTAACGATTTTAAAGGTTCGCAGCTTGTAAATAAGAAAATAAAAAATAGAAAAGGAATTATTTTATTTACAGGTTTCATATGCTTTGATTTTATTCGTATATGTTAAATGTTTTGAGGTAAAAATAATATTAATTTACTAACAAAAATAATGCCTTAAAACAAAAAAAGTGATGCTAAATATGCATCACTTTTCGAGATAAAATTTTATATTTTTTAGGTGTTCATTGCACCACATACATTAATTACTTGTCCGCTAACATACGATGATAACTCTGAAGCTAAAAACAATGTTGTGTTGGCAACATCCTCAGGAGTACCCCCACGACGCAATGGTATTTGTTGTTCCCATGCTTTACGTACGTCATCCGAAAGTTTACCTGTCATTTCGGTTATAATAAATCCTGGAGCTATAGCATTACATCTAATATTTCTTGATCCAAGTTCTTTAGCTATCGATTTAGTAAAACCAATAATACCTGCTTTTGATGCCGAATAATTTGCTTGTCCTGCATTACCACTAACACCTACAACAGAACTCATATTAATAATTGAGCCCGATTTTTGTTTTAGCATGTATTTTTGAGCAGCTTTTGTGAAGTTAAATACCGATTTTAAGTTTACAGCAATTACTGCATCCCACTGTTGTTCGGTCATTCTCATCATTAAGGTATCTTGTGTAATACCTGCATTATTTACTAAGATGTCAACACTTCCAAATTCTTTCTGAATCTCATCAATTAAATTCTGAGTTTCTTCAAATTTGCTAGCATCCGATGCATATACTTTTGCTTTTACACCTAATCCTTGAAGTTCTTTTTCTACTTCTTTTGCAGCATCATTGTATTCTAAATCAGTAATTGCAATGTTTGCTCCATTTTCGGCTAATTTAAATGCAACAGCTTTACCAATACCTCTGGCAGCACCAGTTACTACAGCAGTTTTACCTTCTAATAATTTCATAAAAAATTTATTTAAAATTTTAAATCCGAAAACAAAAATAACCATTATTACTGTATTTGCAAATATAAGTTTTACTATTCATGTCAACAGGCTATCTTATAGTGCAAGCCGTTATTTGTTAAAAATTATTTACAATATTTTTCGATGTATTTTACTCCCAAATAACTTCCGTATCGTTTTGCTTTTTTCCAATCGTAGCAAGCACCTCGAGTATCTCCCTGCTTAAACCTAGCCATTCCTTTTTTAGCATAAATATTTCCATTATATGGGTCGATATCTAGAAACATAGAGTAATCAAATTCGGCATATTTATAAGTTTTACTTTCCATGTAAATGTCGCCTCTTAACTCAAAAGCATTTTTGCTCGAATTCATTTCTAATGAACGATTAATCGATTTTAGGGCCGAAATATGATTTCCTGTTTTATAATGCGACTGGGCATTAAACAGTAGTAAATCTGCATTATTCGGCATTAAAACTAAAAGTGTATTCGACAACTGTAACGATTGATTAAACTGTTTATTTGCTACCAGTAATTTTAATTTAAGAATGTAGTTGTTTGTGTTGTATTTTTCTTTGCGGATTAACGTATTGACACTTTCTATAGCAACATCTAATTTATTTAAACTATAACAGATTTCTGCTTTTTGTCTATGAAATTTGGGATTTGTTCTTTTTATTGCAATAGCTTTTTCGATCGCTGATTGGGCGTTTTTAAGTTTTTTTAAAGAAAACAATGCCTGACTTTGTAAAAAATAAACATCAGCATTATCGGCATTTCGTTTTATAAATTCGTCAGCAATAAATAAAGCTTGAGTATACTTTTTCGATTCGATTAAATTTCGAATATGATAAAGTTGTTTTTCTTCTATCGTATAATCCGATCTTTCAAGAATTGAAGATTGCAAATCGGCATATTCCGAGTCTGAAAGCAATTCGTATAAAGACAATCTATCTTTCGTATTTTGTTTTTTTATAATTTCTCGTTCTAGTTCATCTTCTTTATTAAGATCGCGTAAAAGCAATAACTTGTATTCTGAGTTGTGATTATATTGTTTTTCATATTCATAACAATAGTTTATAGCCTCGTTATATCTTTCGAGTTTATATAAAAGCTTAATATGTGTTTCTAAGAACTCTTTACTGGGCTTTTTTCTTATTAAACTATCGATATTAGACAATGCTTTTTCTAATTCGTTATTTTCTATTAGAACAAATGGGCGTAGTTCATTAACATTTACTTGTTGTGCCAATAACCCGTTTGATAACAAACACCATATTAATAAAATTACTGTTTTATTCATTACTCCCCTCCTGTTTTTTGCGAATATAAATGAATAAATCCTACAATATTTCTTAATGTTAATCCAGTAACTCTAGGTTCCCAAACATCGCATATATAATAGTAAACTCCTGTTGACGCAATTCTATTTGTATTCATAATTTTCCCATCCCATTCAATATTGGGATTTTCTGTTTTAAATATTAATTCGCCCCATCGATTAAAAATTTTCATATTTACTTTCTGTACATAATTCGATGGATTTATAGCTCGATAAACATCATTGATATTATCGCCATTGGGCGAAAATACATTAGGCAATTCGTAATAAGAACAATTGTCGACACATTGCACAAAAGCTAAGTCGCTTACATTATTAAACGAATCAACTGCAGCAACAGAATAACAAGCACCGAGTCCTTCTGTTGGAAAATGTTCGTATGTTGTATTCTCAGCACCTTCTATTCTATGAATCGAATCTAAGGCTTGTCCTGTATGTTTTGAATAGTATATATTATAAGCTACAACATCGTCGGCACAACTTAAGTTTGGATTATTCCATGTCAATACATTTTTCAGACTATCGCAATACGATACTACTTTTAATTTAACAGGACAAGGTCGTTGGTAATCTGCAGGAGTTTCGCAAACCTCATTCGACCAGTTTATAGTTTCATACTCATTGCTGTTTACTTCGTAAGTACCAACACTTTTTACTTTATAACAATAGGATGATCCGTTTGCTAGATTTTCATCTCTATAAACTTTTTCATTAGTATATCCTATCGAATCAAATTCTAGAGTTTCCTTATTTTGTCGATAAACTACGTAATTGTTATCGTACCAAGGAGTGTTTTTACTTATCGAAATTTTAACCATATTATCAGCAGGCTCTGTAGTTAAGAATACCGACGAAGCAATCCCCGGAATTCCAATCCTAAATCTATTTCCGGGAGCAACATTAAATAAAGCTACACGATAAGAATATTGTTCGTTACGAGTATTTAATGCTGAGCTTAAATAACTAGTATCTTCTAAGCTAGAAATAGAATCGATTTTGTGTAAATTCAGCGCTTGTGCATCATTCGATCTATAAATAAGATACCTATATGGTCCTGTCGCATTAAGAATTGTATCGAGCCCAGTCGGCTTTACCCATCGAACCCTTATTTCTCCATTTGTTTCATCAGTATTCAACACATTAACATTTGTTAAGATAGGGATTCCCGGAGCTAATCTCTCACATGCTTCGTTTGATGCGTAACTTTGTCCTTTGGCATATTTGGCGACAACTCGATAACAATAATCAAATCCTTGTAATAATCCTTCACCATTATCCAAATCAACAAAAACAGTATCTTCTGTTTCGCCTATTAAATTATATCCAAAATTTTCGTTTAGTCCTGCAATACAACTATCGATAACATAATTTCCCGGATTTTGTTTTCGATATATTAAATACTTGTTAGGCGAACAATTTGGCGAATTCCAACTTAATTGCATAAAACCATTACCTGCCTTGGCTTCAAGTCCTGTAGGTTCAGGGCCAATAACTTTTATATCGAAAGCTTTGTAAGCCACTAAATTTTCATTTAGATAGTCATCGCGTGCTGTTAAAATAATTCGATACGATTCGCCACGTATATGTTCACAAGAAGTTTTCCATGTAAAACGAGAGATATTTTCGCCGGGAATACTCGAAATTTCTTCCATCATAGCCGGACTTGTTTGAAATAAAAATGGTCCTCCTGCTGCTGTTAACGATATGCGATCACCATCTTGATCGGTAGTTCTTGTTGTTACTGAGATAGAATCGCCAGAAACAATACAGAAATTAGGAACTTCTTCTATCTCAGGTGGAGTATTGTCTGTATCTAATACTTCTATTTGCATATCGCGAGTAAGCGATCCTATTTTTACTCCATCACGCCATTCGTCAATACGCATAGCAATATTGTATTTACCAATAACAGGCGGAGTATCCCAAATAAAATCACCCGTTGTTGGATTTACAGAAATAGTAGACGTAGCAGGAGGAGTCGTATAACCTTCGATTGGTTCGCCATTTTCTCCTGTGCAGGGGGTTAAAAAATAAGCTAAACTATCTCCATCTGTGTCATAAGCCCCAGGATTGTATATTACCAGACGATATTGATCAACTCTATCAATAGGTGGATTTAATA
>JAKSCO010000169.1 GCA_022360575.1 Bacteroidales bacterium
GTAGTTGGTTGTAAATCCAACCTGATTATTAATAACCAAATGTATTGTCCCCCCTGTTCGATAGCCTTTAAGCTGCGACATTTGCACTGTTTCGTAAACTACTCCTTGTGCGGCAATAGCAGCATCTCCGTGTATCAGAATCGGAGCAAGCTTATTGTCGTTGTGTTGGTATTTGCCCCAAATTTTAGCTTTAGCAATACCTTGTATTATAGGTCCCACTGTTTCTAAGTGCGATGGATTAGGAGCTAAATTAAGGCGTACTTTTTTTCCTGTATTTGTAGTAATTATATTACCATAACCCAGATGATATTTTACATCACCCAGAGCAATTTCTTCGTCGTATTTACCTCCCATGTATTCGCTAAAGATATCTTCAGCGGGTTTTTTTAATATATTGGCCAATACATTTAATCGCCCACGGTGAGCCATTCCGATAATAAACTCTTCGATTCCGAGTTCGGCACCTTTTTCGATAACAGCATCTAAAGCCGGGATAAGAGACTCGGCTCCTTCGAGCGAGAATCGTTTTTGACCAATAAATTTTTTATGTATAAAACTTTCGAAACCTACAGCTTGATTTAATAATTTATGAATATGTTTTTGTGCCGACTTACTAAATGATGGAGTATTTTTTACTGATTCCATTTTTTGTTGTAACCAAGTAATAATTTCGGGATTACGAATAAACATGTATTCGGCACCAATAGACTGACAATAGGTTGTTTCGAGATGCTCTACAATTTTTTGTAACGAAGCAGCTCCTATTCCGATGCGTTTGCCTGCCTGAAATTCGAGCTTTAAATCATCATCAATTAAGCCATAATTTTTAAGATCGAGGGTAGGTGTGTATTGCCTGCGTGTACGAACAGGATTTGTTTTGGTAAATAAATGTCCTCGTTTGCGATAGCCTTCAATTAAGTTAACAACTCTAAATTCTTTATCGAAAATGTCGCAAGAGTTTTCCAGAATAGGAAATTGTTTTTGAGCAAACTCAAAGCCTTCGAAAAACTTTTGCCATTGTTCATCTACCGATAGGGGATTCTCTTTATATTGTTCATATAACTTCTCGATTAGTTCTATTTCGGAGTTTCCTAAGTAAGAGTTGTTATCCATATAATAATAATTTAATAAGGTATCGTTTTTTTATTTAACTTTAATAGAAGACCGAATATGAGTTGTTATTGTTTAACATATAATAGTAAACGAACATCATAATTTGCTTATGTACTTACTGTTTTGAACAAAAATTAGAAGATAATGTTTATCAGTGTTAGGTTAAAATCAAATTTTAAATTTAATAGAAGATGATTGTAGGTATATTA
>JAKSCO010000221.1 GCA_022360575.1 Bacteroidales bacterium
GTATATAACAATTAAAAAATACAGAATATTTTATAATTTACGAATTAGTGTTAATCCATCTCTTAAGGGTAAAATAACTTTCTCGATACGAGTATCGTTTTTTATTAGTTTGTTAAAATCAAAAATCCCTTTTGTGTATTCATCATCTGGAGTATCTAATTCAATTACTTTCCCGCTCCACAAAACATTATCTGCCAGAATAAATCCTCCTGGTTTTACATAATCAAAAATAATATTATAGTAATCAATGTATTCTCTTTTGTCGGCATCAATAAATACCAAATCAAATTGAGTGTTTAGGTCGGGAATAATTGATTTTGCATCGCCAAAATGTAATTGAATTTTATCGGAGCAATTTGCTTTGTCTACATATTTCAAAATGAAATCTTCTAGCTCATCGTTTATTTCAATAGTGTGTAGTTTTCCTCCTTTTTTTAATCCCTTGGCTAGGCAAATTGCTGAATAACCAGTATATGTTCCGAGTTCTAAAATTTTTTCAGGTTGAATCATTTTGCTGATCATTTCAAGAATCTTTCCTTGTAGATGACCAGATAACATTCTGGGACGAAGAATTTTCAGATTTGTTTCGCGATTAAGCTCGGCCAACACGGCGTCTTCATCGTCAGAGTGTTTTAGTATATATTCTTCGATATCGAAATAAAAATCTGACATAATTATTGATATATTAAGATTGACATTTTATCAAAATCGAGAATATCGTTGGCAACATTCTTTATATCTTCAATACTAATAGCTTCTATCTTTGCTTTTATCTTATCTAAATTGTCTACTTTGTTAAAAAGTAAAAGACTTTTTCCGATCGAAAGCATTACATTAGCGTTGTTTTCAGAGTTTATTGCAATTTGCCCGAATAGTTGACGCTTTGCTTTTTTTAGTTGAACAGCTCCAAGTTTTTTGTTTTTTAATTGTTCAAATTCTTTCTTAATTAATCGAATACATTTGTCTAGGTTTTCTTTATCTGTTCCGAAATAAACCGAAAAAACTCCAGTATCGCTATAAGGCGAGTAATTCGATTCTACATGATAAGCCAATCCGTGTTTTTCGCGTAAAAGAAGACTTAGACGAGAGTTTAAGCCTGGGCCTCCAAGTAAGTTGTCAAGTAAGGTTAGGGTTGCTTTTTTTTCGTCGTGTATGTTGTAGGCTACATTCCCAATTATGCAATGTGTTTGATGTGTATTTTTATTGATCTTTTTTGTTTCAGGAATGTAGTTGTTTATTTGATTTCTTTGATCTTTTCTGGGGTTAGGTTCGATATGTCCAAAATACTTACGCGCTAATCGTGTTACTTTTTTAAACGAAACATCACCAGTTGAACAAACTACCATCTGATCGGTGTGGTAGTTCTTTTTGATAAATGTTTCAATATCATTTTTTGTAAATCGACGTAAATCTTTAGGATTACCCAGTATATTTTTTCCGAGAGGTTGATTTTTAAAAATGAGCTCTTCGAAATCGTCGAAAATTAATTCGGCAGGATCGTCTTTGTAAGAATTTATTTCTTCAATAATTACTTCCTTTTCTCGAGTTATTTCTTTGCAAGGGAATGTCGAATTAAATGTAATATCCGAAATTAATTCCATTGCTCGTTCGTAATCATTTTTCAAAAAGGATGTGTGTATTGTTGTTTCTTCTTTTGTAGTGTAGGCGTTTATTTCTCCTCCAACATCGTCGAGTCTACTAAGAATATGATAAGCTCTCCGTTTTTTAGTTCCTTTAAAGATAGCGTGTTCTATAAAATGAGCCATTCCATGTTCGCGTTCGTTTTCATCGCGCGAACCTGTATTGATAATTATACCACAATGTCCAACTTCCGATTTTGAATGAATGTGTATAACTCTAATCCCGTTCTCTAATGTAAAATTCTCGTAATTCATTTAATTATTTTATTTTATGATGCAAAATTATAAAAAACTAACAATCAAAATAATAAAATACCATAAGAATTAAAGCTTTTATTTTTTGAAAAAATTAAAAGAAAAAGTTTTGTTGTAGTGAATTTTCGGTTATATTTGCACTCGCAATTGAGCACTATGGTACCATAGCTCAGTTGGTAGAGCAACGGACTGAAAATCCGTGTGTCCCTGGTTCGATTCCAGGTGGTACCACA
>JAKSCO010000064.1 GCA_022360575.1 Bacteroidales bacterium
TCTTTACCTCAATAAAAAGTCTGTTTACCATAAAAATAACATTATCGAAGGCTAGGTGAACCTTGCCTACCGCAGAAAAAAACTTCACAAACACTTTCTAAACTCTACTTACCATAAGTAAAACCCTATTTACTCAAAAAACAATCCTAACAACTATCAAAAGAATCTTGTCGAAGGGTGAAAATTGAAAATAACTTCGAGGAAATTTCTCACGACTTATAGTTTTCCAAAATATCAATCTTTTTTTCTTTATCAACCACACTTTATTAAAAATAACTACTCGAAAACTTCTTATGAACACTTGAAATTGAAAATAACCATAAAATTTCGAACACCTACCACAAAAAGTCAGAAATAACCTGGTTGATTTCGATTCTGAGTGGTAAAATTCGATCCAGAAGTGGTTAGTTTTGATTTTCGATGGGAAACCTCCTATTTTCGGGCTTTTCAGAAATAAAGTTAATTTATAAATACAATCTGAATAAAATTGAGAGAATAATTTAACTTGTTTACATAAAAGCAAAAAGCTTTCTTTCGAAAGCTTTTTGTTATAATAGTTAAGATCGATCTATTGATTTAGTTTTAAAGGTTTTTTTACCTTTTCTTTTGTTAGAGCTATATCTAAAACTTCCATTATTTCATTTACATAATGAAAATTAACTCCTTTTAAATAGATGTCTTTTATTTTGCTGATATCTTTTTCATTCTCGGCCGATAGAATAATATCCGTAATTCCTGCTCGTTTAGCTGCAAGAATTTTTTCTTTAATTCCTCCAACGGGCAACACTTTCCCTCGTAGAGTAATTTCGCCAGTCATAGCTATTTTCTTTTTTACTTTTCGCTGAGTGTAAATCGAAGCTATTGATGTTGCCATGGTTATACCTGCCGAGGGACCATCTTTAGGAATAGCTCCTTCAGGAACATGGATATGTAAATTCCAATCATCAAAAATCTCTTGAGCAATTTCTAATTCATCGGCACGAGACTTTATATATTCTAAAGCAATTACAGCCGATTCTTTCATTACATCACCCAAGTTTCCTGTTAGTGTAAGTTTACCTTTGCCCTTACTTAAGCTACTTTCGATAAATAAAATTTCGCCTCCAACAGCAGTCCAAGCTAATCCTGTAACAACTCCGGCAAATTCATTTCCTTGATATCGATCTTTCGAAAAATCGGGAGGGCCTAAGATTTCTTTAATATCATTAAGCGATAATGATTTGTCGAAAACTTCGTCTAAAGCAATTTTGCGAGCTAAACGACGAACAATTTTAGCAATTACTTTATCTAAAGTACGAACTCCCGATTCGCGAGTGTGGTTTTCAACAATATACTCAATAACCTTTTTTGTAAACGAAACCTTAGATGAATCAACACCATGAGCCTCTAATTGCTTAGGGATTAAATGGCGTTTTGCAATTTCAACTTTTTCTTCAATAATATAACCACTAACATCAATCATTTCCATTCTGTCTCTTAGTGCCGGATTTATCGATGATATTGTATTTGCTGTAGCTATAAACATAACATTTGATAAGTCGTACTCAAGTTCCAGATAATTGTCATGAAAAGCATTGTTTTGTTCCGGATCTAAAACTTCTAATAAAGCCGATGCCGGATCGCCATGTACATCACGACCAACTTTATCTATCTCGTCGAGAATAAAAACAGGATTCGATGATTTTGCTTTTTTAATATTTTGAATTATTCGCCCGGGCATTGCTCCGATATATGTTTTTCGATGTCCTCTAATTTCCGATTCATCATGCAATCCACCTAACGACATTCTTGCATATTTTCTATCTAGAGCTTTTGCTACAGATTTCCCTAACGATGTTTTACCAACACCTGGAGGGCCATATAAACATAATATTGGTGATTTTAAATCTCCTTTTAATTTTAAAACAGCCAAATATTCAATTATTCGATCTTTTACTTTATCTAAACCAAAATGATCAGAATCTAATATTTTTTGTGCTCGTTTTAAATCGAAGTTATCTTCGGTAAATTCATTCCAAGGCAAATCAATTAAGGTTTGCAAGTAATTCAATTGTACCGAATATTCTCCTGTAGCAGGATTTAATCTATGCAATTTATTAACTTCTTTGTCAAAAGTTTCACGAACATCTTTGCTCCATTTTTTATCTTTTGCTTGCTTCTTTAATGTTTCAATTTCCTGATCAATAGGGCTTCCTCCTAATTCATCCTGAATTGTTTTCATTTGTTGATGAAGCAAATATTCGCGTTGTTGCTGATCTAAATCTGTTTTAACTTTACTCTGTATATCATTTTTTAGTTCGAGCATTTGAACCTGCTTGGTTAAATGTTCTAGTATTTTTATCGAACGTTCTTTTAAATCTCCAATTTCTAATAATTTCGATTTTTCTTCTGTCGATATATCGCTATTCGAACAAATAAAGTTTACTAAAAACTTAGTATTTTCAATGTTTTTAACAGCAAACGAAGCTTCTGGCGGAATATTAACCGAAAGTTTTATTATTCGTAACGATAAATCTTTTAGAGATCCTACAATGGCTTCGAATTCTCTATTATCATCCGTTTTAGGTTTTTCGTCAGACAACAAACATACTGTAGCTTTATGATAAGGATCTGTCTGAACCATTTCAAGTATTTCAAATCTCTGTTTACCTTGAATAATTACAGACGTACTTCCGTCAGGCATTTCTAAAACTTTTATGATCTGAGCAACTGTTCCGTGACGAAACAAATCAGACTCTTCAGGTTCGTTTACCTGAGAATCTTTCTGAGCAACAGCTCCAATCAGCTTATTTGTTTTGTTGATTTCGTTTATTAAACGTATTGATTTTTCGCGTCCTACAGTTATGGGTAATATAACCCCAGGGAACAAAACCGTGTTTCTTAACGGAAGAATAGGTAGCTCTTTAGGAAGTTCCGACTTTTTCAGATCTTCATCATCCTCGTCATCCGAAATTAAAGGAATAAAATCGCCGTCACTTTCTGCATCTGCTGCAAATAATATATTGCTAAATTTATTTCTGTCTTTATTTTTATCACTCATAAACTTATTTCCTTGTTATATATAATATAATACGACAATTTGTCAGTAATGGACTCAATTTGCGCCGAAATAGTAGATTATCAATCTTTATGCCAAAAAAACTATTAAAATGTTCTGTATTTTAAAGTATTTTCAAATATGTAGTTGAAAATATTTTCATCTTCTTTGCTTAGCTCCAATCCTCTTCGTTTCATTACAATTCGAGCTACATCGCAGGCTTTTTTTACTCCATAAACAGTAAATCCATGTGCTCCTCCCCACGAAAACGACGGGATGAAGTTTCGCGGGAAACCTTCTCCGAATATATTGGTGCTAACTCCAACAACGGTTCCTGTGTTAAACATGGTGTTTATTGCGCATTTAGAATGATCTCCCATTATAAGTCCACAAAATTGTAATCCTGTTTTTGCAAAACGACCTGTTTCGTAGTTCCATAAACGAACTTCGGCATAGTTGTTCTTTAAATTCGAATTGTTTGTATCGGCCCCTAAGTTACACCATTCTCCTAAAACAGAATTTCCTAAAAAACCATCGTGAGCTTTGTTCGAAAAACCAGTTATTACTGAATTGTTTACTTCACCTCCAACTTTCGAATGTGGTCCGATGGTTGTTGCTCCATAAATTTTAGCCCCCATTTTTAGTGTTGAATTGTCACACAAAGCAAAAGGTCCTCGCACTACAGAACATTCCATTATTTCAGCATTTTTACCTATATATATAGGACCTGTTGTTGCATTTAATGTAGCAAATTCGATTTTTGCTCCTTCTTCAATAAATATATTTTCTTCTCCTAAAATATTGTTGGTTTTACTTATGGCTGCCGATTTCCTTCCTTGAGTTAATAGTTTAAAATCAAGTTCGATTGTTTTTTCATTAAAACTAAATATTTCCCAAGGCCATTCTATTTTTAATATCTCTGTAGAGTATTCTAAGATAGTGTAATTGTTTAATATAGAGTAGTCAAAATCCTGAATATCTTTCTGATTTAGTTTTACTGCAATAAGTTTTTGATTTTTTACTATAGCTTCGTTAATACTAAGATTGGTTATCTTTTCTAATAAATCTTTTGTAGGAATAACTGAACTACAAATTAAAATATTTTCATTTTTGATTTGTATGGGAAATTTTTCTGACAGAAATTCTTTTGTCAGGTATGACATTTTTTCATTTAAATGCTTTTCCCATTTTTCTTTAATTGTTAAAATTCCTGTTCTTATTTCCGAAACTGGGCGAGTAAAAGTTAATGGAAGAAGATTCTCCCAAGATTTATCATCGAATAATATATAATTCATAGTTTTAAGGTTTACTTATAGCCACAAATTTAAATAAAAAAAGCTCTGAGTTATCAGAGCTTTTAATAATTTATATAGAGCATAAATATTTTATTTCTTTTCCATATGTTTTTTGTACTTACTCATATACTTATCTACACGTCCAGCTGTATCAACAAGCTTCATCTTACCTGTATAGAAGGGATGAGAAGTATTCGAAATTTCAACTTTTAATAATGGATATTCATTACCATCAGTATACTTAACAGTTTCTTGCGATGGTGCAGTAGATTTAGTTAAAAACATCTCTCCGTTTGACATATCTTTAAAAACTACTAAACGATAATTCTCTGGATGTATTCCCTTTTTCATTTTACAATATATTTTATATTTTGCTTCTCTATTTTACTTCAAAAAAAATCCTAATGGCTTGCAAAACTAAATATAGTTATTAATAATTCAAAATTATATTGCTATTTTTTAACTAATTATTTAAGCGAAAACCATTTATTTAAGTCGTAATTTGACTTTCCTAGGGTTAATTTATTAACAAATTCGTTTGTTCTTTTATTATACTCATAGTCATTAAACCACATTTTATGGTTTTTAGCAATTTCTTCTACTGCATAAATAAAATAATCAACTTCAGAATCTAATGTTGTTGGATGAATAGACCATCGAATCCATCCTGGTTTTTGAGATAAATCTCCGTGATTAATTAAATCAGTTATTTCTTTTGAATAATCATAGCCTACATCTAATAAAAAGTGTCCATAGGTTCCAGCACAGGCACAACCTCCTCGTACTTGTATTCCAAATCTATCACTTAATATTTTAACAACTAAATTGTAATGTACATTTTCAATATAAAACGACAAGGCACCTATTCTGTCAATTACATTATCAGCTAAAATATGTACTCCAGGAATTGATTTTAATCCCTTAAATGCTCTTGGGATTAATTCTTTTTCTCTATTTTCCATGTTTTTAACACCCATTTGTGCTTTTAATTCAAAAGCTAAGGCTGTTTTTATTGCTTGAAGAAAACCTGGTGTCCCTCCATCTTCTCGTAGTTCAATATTATCAATATATTTATATTCACCCCATCGATTAGTCCAATCTACAGTTCCTCCTCCTGGATTATCAGGAACTTCACAGTTGTATAAACTTGAATCAAAAATCATTATTCCTGCTGTTCCAGGTCCTCCTAGAAACTTATGTGGAGAGAAAAATATCCCATCTAGTTTTTCCATAGGGTCTTCCGGATGCATATTTATATCAACATAAGGAGCCGAAGCTGCAAAGTCGACAAAACAAACACCTTCATATTCGTGCATTAGCTTAGCTAATTCGTAATATGGAGGTTTTACTCCTGTTACATTTGAAGCAGCAGAGAATGAGCCTATTTTAAGTTTTCGATCTTTGTATTTTTCTAGTTGCTCTTTTAATTTTTCAGGAGAAACTAAAAGATTTTCATCAGGTTCGACAACAACAACATCGCATGAAGTTTCATACCATGATGTCTGATTAGAATGATGTTCCATATGTGTTACAAAAACAACAGGACGATCTTTATCGTGTAAACAATCGTTTTTGCTAGGCACGTTATATCCTTTTAAGCCCAAAATTCGCTGAAGTTTATTTATTACAGCAGTCATTCCAAATCCAGCCTGAATAAGAACATCGTTGGGTCCGGCATTTACATGTTGTTTTATTAATTTTTGAGCATGATGATAACTATGAGTCATTAAGGTTCCTGTCTCACTAGTTTCTGTATGTGTATTTGCTACAAATGGACCAAAATCATTTAATAATTTATTTTCTATGGGGTTATATAAGCGTCCGCTAGCAATCCAATCAGCATATATAATTTTTTTCTCACCATAAGGAGAAGTATATGTAGTATCAAAACCTACGATTTCTTTTCTAAATTGTTCAAAATATGACTCTAAAGACTTCATAACAGGGTGTTTAATTTATTATTAGCTGGTAAAATTAGGTTAAAGCATTAAATAAATAAAATAAAATTATCTATTATTTAACATCTCCAAATGTGTGGATATGTTTATAAATTATAGATGTTATAACTTTATGACAAGAGATTTATTGTAAATATATTTATATTGAAGTGAATTCCTTTTAATCTAGACTTGCAAAGCAAGAGGGAAAAGTTAAATTTAGCCGAATTTACTACAATAATACCAAAAGATCTAAAAAAGAAAGGAGCTGTTTGTAAGTCAAACAACTCCTTCTAAATCAACTATAGTTTTTCTAATCTCTGCTTGCAAATTTAGATAATAATCTCAATATTTCAATATATAACCAAACTAAGGTAAGCATTAAGCCAAAAGCTCCGTACCATTCCATGTGTTTAGGCAAGCCAGCCTTTGATCCTTTAACAATAAAATCAAAATCTAATACTAAGTTTAATGCTGCAATAGCAACTACAGCTAAACTTATTGCTATGCCTAACCATCCGTTGCTATGAATTATTAGTCCGTTTACTCCAAAAAGCGAAAATATAAAAGAAATAATATAGATTAAAGCTACAGCTCCTGTAGCTGCAATTACTCCTGATTTAAATTTTTGAGTTACTTTAATAAACCCTGTTTTGTAGCCGAGTAGCATAACTAATAAGGTTCCAAATGTTAAGGCTATTGCTTGTAATACCAATCCAGGGAAATTAGCTTCAAACATAGCTGAAATAGACCCCAGAAATAAACCTTCAAGAATAGCATAAATTGGAGCAGTGATGTAAGCCCATGTTTTCTTGAAAATTGTAATCAATGAAAATACAAACCCTCCTATTCCTCCTATTAGCATCCATCTGTAAATAAGAGATACGCCAGATTCTGCATCGATTGCTGAGAAGAATATATTCCAAGTGTATAATGCTCCAACAATAACTAATAAAAGTAAAGCCATAGATTTATTTATTGTTCCGTTTAAGGTCATTACTTCGTTATAGCTTTGTGAATACGATTGTGTGTTAAAAACACTTTTTGTAAAAACCGGATTTGATGATCTTCCTATGTTCATAATCAATTGTATTTAATTTGAAATTTGTATTAATTCTTTTTTAGAAAAATAAATTTGAATCTATAATACCTCGGTCGATAATAATAAACACTATAATTAAAATAGCATTATAAAAAGCATACCAATACAGAGGAATATAAAGATTTGGTTTTATTTGTAGTTTAAAATAATTATAGGCAACGAGTATTATCTTTGATATTATAAATGTAAATATTGTTGCTAAAGCTACACCTACTACTCCATAATCGTCGACAAGCCAAATACTCATAAAGATATTCACTGTAAACTCGAGTATCGATATCCATAAAATGACTTTAGTTTTTTTCAATCCAATTAATATTGTATGAGGAAACAATACTCGGCTTATTATAGCTAATAAATAAACAACAAATACGTCAGAACTTCGAGTAAATTCGGGGCTAAACATTCCCTTAAAAATAGGTTTGGCGAAAATTAAAACTAAAATTGAAATAGGATACATGTAATGCATCATTTTCGCAGATTTTGCTTTGATTTTTATTAAAGTTCTTCGGATTTTGTGTTTCTGGGAAAATTCGAGCAACATAGCTGAATGTAATCCTGCTGCCATCATTATAACAAAAGGGAGTTCTTTTTGTCCATATCGGAAAATAGCAAATCCTTCAGCTCCATAATGAGTTGAAATTACTAATCCGTCTATGTATTGAGTAGAACCACTTACAAAAACACTCAAAATAATTGGAATTGATAAAACGAGGACTTCTTTTATAAAAGAGAATGAAAATTTTAATTCAGAATAATTATACAATAAGGTGATTAACCATATATTTTTGATAAAAGCTACGATAACAAGCCCACGTAAGGCCCATATTACATCATATCCTAATAAGATAGGAATAATTGCGGCAGCTAGTTGAAGTGTTGATATTATATACCCATAGCTAATTGTATTTCCATTCTTATCTTGTATCATATAAATATACTCAACAAGATTAGCAGGACTACTTAATAGAATATATAATAAAGTAACATTTAACAAAGGAACATTTCCTTTATGCCCGAAAACAGAGAAATTTCCTTGAATAGCAAGACCTATAATGAATATAAGTACGCTAAAAAACATTAGAGTTACGTATATATTAAATATTTCAGGAGATTTTATTCCAATAACCTGCTTCTTTTTACCAAAAGTTTTGTTGTTTTTAAAAAGAGAAAGGAATGCTTGAATTAATCCATTGACCCAAAAAAAACTAACAGTCCCGGCTATAAATAAGGATACTTCAAATAAACCTATTTGTTCTTTGGTTAGTCCGATTTTTGTAAATACAATTGAAATTATTAAAAAGGTTACAAATCTTAGTATATTAATAACTTGTAACCCTTTTATGCTGTTTACATACCTTTTTGTTCCAAACACTTTTGTTTCATTTTCTTTTTTCCAAATTCAAAATTACATCTAAACAATTGAAATAAAAACAAATTAACTTTTTTTAAATAAACGAGAATTTATTTTTTGATTTTTTTCTAAAAAAACACAAGGATTCTTGCAAGAATTAATTTTTCTTGCTTATATTTGCAGTCCGAAAAACGGTGGTTGTAGCTCAGTTGGTTAGAGCGCTGGATTGTGGTTCCAGAGGTCGTGGGTTCGACCCCCATCATCCACCCAAAGCTGTCTTTTATAGACAGCTTTTTTTGTATACATGTGATTCAAAAACATCTAATAAAAGTAAACAATTATTTTTGGGATAGTATTTTATCAATTCTTAGATAAATACAATAAATGCATTATTTTTATCTCTTGTTAATAAATTTAGTAAGGATATAAATAAGAATTTATGTATTTATTTTTTGATACAGAAACAACTGGACTTCCTCGTAATTGGAAAGCTCCAGTTAGTGATTTAAATAATTGGCCTCGTATGGTTCAGATTGCTTGGATTCTTTGTGATGAATTAGGTAATAAAATCAATACGAATAATTACATTATTAAACCAGAAGGTTATACTATTCCTGTACAAGCATCAAATGTACATAGAATAACAACAGAAAGAGCTTTACAAGAAGGTTGTGATTTAGAGATGGTTTTAAATAAGTTTAATGATTTGGTTAAACAGTCTAATTTCGTTGTAGCTCATAATATTAATTTTGATGAAAAAATTATTGGAGCTGAATTTTTACGTAAGAATATTTCTAGTGATTTTAATATTAAACACAAGTTATGTACAATGCAAGCTTCAACAAATTATTGTCGAATTCCTGGTCCTTATGGATACAAATGGCCTAAGTTATCAGAATTGCATACAAAACTTTTCGGGATAGATTTTGATGAAGCACATGATGCTTTTGCTGATATTAATGCTACAGAAAAGTGTTTTTGGGAAATGCGAAAATTGGAATTAATATAAAAAGAAAAGCTGTTTCGATAAAAAATGAAACAGCTTCTTTGTTTCTGCAAAGGGATGTATGTTTCTTGTAAATTAATCTTTTTCTTTTTTTCTGGGATCGAATTTTTATACCAATAAAGCTGCAAACTTTGGAATCTTTTTAGCTATCTTAACTGCTACAGAGCCTAATTTTTTAATTCGTTCGATTAGTTCAGCTTGCGATAAATTTTTTCTTGAAGCATCTTCGATAACTTTTATGAGTTCTGAATAGCTTTTTTTCGCACTTGGACTTATTTGGGCTATTTCTTGTTCAGAAAGGCCTTTAAGTTTGCTTAATTCGTCCTTGTATTCAGAATCGAAAGCAGTGTTGGCGTCATTGAATAAATCATTATACTCATTTTTACTCATCTTGCATGTTTTTAGAAGTTAAATCTTTAATCTTGTCTGATATTTTTTTAATTTCAGTATAAGCATTATCACTTTTAATATCTATTTCTTTCCCTTTTTCAACAAATGTATTTACTAATTCAGATAACTCTACCAAGGAATGAGTTATTAACGAATCAGCATTGGGGAGTTTAATCATAGATAGAGCTTCTGATTGTGTTTTTTTTAGTTTGCTTGCTGATTCTAGATAATTTGTAATTGTTGTATTAGCATAAATAGTATTTTCATATGATTTATCAATATTGTTTATAAGTTTCTGTTCTTGCTTTTTTATGGGTTTTAGTAGTTCTTCTCTTTTTTTTCTGATTTGATTATATGCTGCTTCTTGGAAATTAAACATTTTTTTTAATGCCTGAATACTTTCTTTTTCTCCATTTATTTTCCCTGCTTGTTCGATAGCTTCATATAATGAAGATTCTCCTTTTTTGTATTTTTCTAGTTCCTTTTTTAAGACATAATTAATAATAAACGGAGTATATACTTCATCTATAAAAATATTGATATCTGTTTCTATCTTATTGAAATATAACTTTGCTAAGTTTTTATGTGATTGTTGAAAAGAAATTAGATCATTTCCTATAGCTCTCGATAATTGAACTGTTTGTGGTGGAATCGAGATGCAAGCATTTAAAATTGAAGAAATAATAGCTAGTAGTAAAATTTTATTTTTCATCTATAAAAAATATTAAGATTTAATGTGTTTCCTTATGTAAATATCAATAATAATTTTATTGTTTGTTGTATAAATTAAATCTAGAGTTTATTAAAGTTAACTATTATTCCGACGAAAATTAAATAAAATGAATGATTATTTTTTCCCGATTTCAAAATTCAGCGATAAAAGATATTGATTGTATTTTAATAATGGAAGAATAAATTTTTCTAAAATTTGGTAGATATATATAAAATATTTTTACATTTGGCTTATTGTTTATGAAGCTAATGTAGCTTCGATATTTATTAGTATTAACAAGGGGTGCCACAACTGGCTGAGATTATACCCTCAGAACCTGAGCAGGTAATGCTGCTAAGGAATGTGAGAACTCTTACCTGTTTACTACCCCATAATATTTCTTTATTATGATTGTCTTTATTAATGGTGATTCTTTAAAAACGAGTAAAAATATCACTTTATCTGAGCTTTTAATAGATTGTAATTTTGCAGAGAAACATGGAATTGCTATAGCAATAAATAATAAGGTTGTTCGGAAAACTTTATGGAATGAAACAATTATTCAGGAGAATGATAAAATTATTATTATATCGGCAACTAAAGGAGGTTAGTTGAAAATCTGGATTTTACTAGGATTGTTTCGAAAATCAAATATCTAATTTATAATTATTATGTAGTTTGTATAATAAATTACCTAAATGTAAGAAATATGAAAAAAATTACACAAAAGTCTTTTCCAAACTCTAAAAAAATATATGTAGTAGGAAAGATCCATAATATAAAGGTAGCAATGCGCGAAATCACTTTGTCTGATACAAAAGATTCAGATGGAAATATAATAAAGAATGACCCAATTACAGTATATGATACTTCAGGAGCTTATACCGATCCAGAAATTGTTATTGATATAAAAAAAGGCTTGCCTAAGCTTCGTAAAGAATGGATACTGAAACGAAAAGATGTAAAACAACTTAAATCTTTATCATCAAAATATGGGAATGAGAGGATAAATAATAAGTCATTAGATAAGATAAGATTCGAACATTATAACAAAACACCTCTACGAGCAAAATCAAGCAAACCTGTTTCTCAATATTTTTATGCTAGAAATGGGATTATTACTCCTGAGATGGAGTATGTTGCTATTCGTGAGAATCAACGTATTGATCAAATAAAAGAAAAATATAAAAATTATAAAACAAATAAAGAATATGTACAAGTTCCAACAAGTTATATTACTCCAGAATTTGTACGAAACGAAATAGCTGAGGGTCGAGCTATATTGCCTGCTAATATAAATCATCCCGAATCAGAACCGATGATTATTGGTAAGAATTTTCTAGTAAAAATAAATGCTAATATTGGAAACTCTCCTACAACATCATCTATCGAAGAAGAGGTTGAAAAAGCTGTTTGGGCTTTTCGTTGGGGAGCTGATACAATAATGGATTTATCTACGGGGAAGAATATTCACGAAACTCGCGAATGGGTTATTCGTAATAGTCCGGTTCCCGTAGGAACAGTTCCTCTTTATCAGGCTTTGGAAAAAGTTGATGGAGATGTGCAAAGCTTATCATGGGAAATTTATAGAGACACCTTGATCGAGCAATGCGAACAAGGTGTTGATTATTTTACAATACATGCAGGATTGTTATGGGAGCATATTCGTTATACGGTGCATCGTACTACAGGGATTGTTTCAAGAGGAGGATCAATTATGGCTAAATGGATACTCCAGCATCAACAAGAAAATTTTTTATATACTCATTTTGATGAGATATGTGATATTCTTGCTGCTTATGATGTTGGTGTTTCTTTAGGAGATGGTTTGCGTCCGGGATCACAATCAGATGCTAATGATATTAGTCAAATTTCTGAATTGAGAACTTTAGGAAAATTAACTAAAATGGCTCATAAAAAATTTGTTCAAGTTATAATTGAAGGTCCAGGGCATGTTCCAATGCATCTAATTAAAGAAAATATGGAGCTTCAACAGAAATATTGCAATGATGCACCATTCTATACTTTAGGTCCGTTAGTTACTGATATTGCCCCTGGTTATGATCACATCACATCAGCTATTGGTGGAGCAATGATTGCTGCTTATGGAACATCAATGCTTTGTTATGTTACACAAAAAGAACATTTAGGCTTGCCTGATAGAAATGATGTAAAAGAAGGAGTTATTACATTTAAGCTTGCAGCTCATGCTGCTGATTTAGCAAAAGGTTTTCCTGGAGCGCAATATCGCGATTATGTTATGAGTAAGGCTCGCTTTGAATTTCGATGGCGCGATCAGTTTTCTTTAGCATTAGATAGTGAAAAGGCAATGGCGTTTCACGATCAAACACTTCCTGAAGAAGGATATAAAACAACTCACTTTTGTTCGATGTGTGGTGAAAACTTTTGTTCTATGAGAGCTTCAATGGAAGTAAAAGAATTGAGTAAAAAAACAGAAGCAAAAATGAAGGAATTTAATGAATTTGGAGATGTGTATAAATAATTTTTGTATGGAACTAAATATCATTTCATATGATCGTTTTTTTGATGGGGAAGAAGAAATTGTCCTAAGATTAATGAAAGATTTTAATTTTTTATTTCATTTACGTAAGCCTAATTCAACTTTAGAGAATTGCAAAAGCTTTATGCAGAAAATACCGTCCAATATGCATAAACGAATAATTTTACATAATCATTATCATCTTATAAGTCAGTTTGATTTTAAAGGGTTACATTATTCTACTCAAGTTCGTAGAAACATTCCTGTAATTTCAGATTATACAAGTACATCATGTCATTCTGTAGATGAATTGACTAAGTTGGATGGAATATTTTCACAGATGTTTATTAGTCCTGTTTTCGAGAGTATTTCAAAACCAGGTTATGCGAGTAGCTTTAATCTAACCACATTAAATACATTTTTATTAAAAGCTCGAAAAAGTAAGATAATTGCTCTTGGGGGGATTAATCCTGAAAATATAAAACAAATAAAAAATAGCAGTTTTGATGGATTGGCAGTGTTAGGTTCAATTTGGGGGAACAATCCTAGTAGTCAAGAAATGATGTACAATAATGTCAAGCAAGTTATTAAATCAATAGAATTATGATTTTGGAACAGATACAATATATTACTAGAGATGATGAAAATTTTTCTCATTCTCAACAAGCAGAGATAATGTTTGAACAAGGAATAAAACTTGTACAGATACGAATGAAAAATGCTAGTAGGGATGAAATTGTAGAAGAAAGCCAAAAAGCTATTTTATATGCTAATAGATTTAATAGTCGTGTAATCATTAATGACTCAGTTGAGATTGCGAAAGAAGTAAATGCTCATGGAGTACATTTAGGTCTTAATGATATGCCTGTAGATGAAGCTCGTAATGTTTTAGGGAAAGATATAATAATAGGAGGTACTGCTAATACAGTTGAGCATGTTTTTTTTCAAATAAAAAAAGGTGTCGATTATGTTGGAATGGGGCCATTTAAATATACGCTTACAAAAGAAAATCTAAGTCCTATAATTGGGTTGCACGGATATTCTGAAATAGTAGATCAACTAAAACAACGAAAAATTAAGATTCCTGTTTTTGCTGTTGGAGGGATTGCTTTAAATGATATTAAAGAACTCCAGAAAGTAGGGATAAAACATGTAGCAATATCAAAAGGCTTATGGGATAAGTATAAACCGATTGAGTTATATAAAAGAAACTAAAATTATATTATGGAAAATTTAATAATAGCAAATAAAGAATTTCGTTCTAGGTTGTTTCTAGGGACAGGGAAGTTTAGTTCAGATAAAGAAATGCAAAAAGCGGTTATTGCTTCAGAGAGCGAATTAGTTACAGTGGCTCTTAAACGAGTAAATCTTAATGATAAGGATGATAATATGATTTGTCATCTTAATATTCCAAAAGTAAATATACTCCCCAATACTTCTGGTGTACGTACAGCAAAAGAAGCTGTTTTTGCAGCAGAATTAGCAAGAGAAGCTCTTAATACAAATTGGTTAAAGCTTGAGATTCATCCTGATCCAAAATATTTACTTCCTGATGGCGAAGAAACTCTTAATGCTGCTAAAGAATTAGTAAAACTTGGTTTTCATGTAATGCCTTATGTGCAGGCGGATCCTGTTCTTTGTAAAAAGCTTGAAGATGTTGGAACTGTAGCTGTAATGCCTTTAGGTTCACCTATTGGTTCTAATAATGGGATACGTACTCTAGATTTTTTGAAAATTATAATTGAGCAAAGTAATGTTCCTGTGGTTGTTGATGCAGGGATTGGGGCTCCTTCTCATGCAGCGTTTGCTATGGAGTGTGGTGCAGATGCTGTATTAGTAAATACAGCAATTGCTTCGTCTCCAAATCCGATTGGTATGGCAAATGCTTTTAGATTAGCTGTAAATGCTGGGCGGACAGCTTTTGAAGCAAGGTTGGCACAAAAATCTATTGTTGCAGATGCAAGTAGTCCTTTCACTAAATTTTTAGAAGAATTAGAAAAATAAAATGAAAAATAGTTTTTATAACGAAATACAAAAATATCCTTGGGAAAGTGTAACTCATAGTATTTATTCTAAAACAGCAAAGGATGTAGAATATGCTTTGAATAATCCGAATCCGGGATTAGAAGATTTTAAAGCTTTAATATCTCCAGCAGCTATTCCTTATCTTGAGCAAATGATGATACAGAGTCAACAAATTACTCAAAAACGATTTGGGAAAACAATACAAATGTATATTCCGATGTACATTTCAAATTATTGTAATAATACTTGTGTGTATTGTGGGTTTAATCATAAAAATCATATAGAAAGAACTTTGTTGTCTTTAGATGAAATTTTGAAAGAAGCTCAAGAAATAAAAAGGGAAGGCTTTGAACATATATTATTGGTTACGGGTGAAGATAATAAACATTGTAATTCTGATTACATTAATAATATAATGAAAGCTCTTCAAAAAATATTTGCTTTAATTTCAATCGAAATACAACCCCTTGAGACTAATGAATATAAAAAGCTAATAACTTCGGGGTTAAATACAGTATATATTTATCAAGAAACCTATCATGAAGGAAATTATGAAACTTATCATCCATCAGGAAAGAAAAAGAATTATCGATATAGACTTGAAACTCCTGATCGACTGGGAGAGGCTGGTGTGCATAAAATAGGTTTGGGGTGTTTGTTAGGGCTCGAAGATTGGCGAACAGATTCTTTTTTTACAGCTTTACATCTTAACTATTTAGAAAAGCATTATTGGCAAACAAAATATTCAATTTCATTTCCTCGATTAAGGCCTCATGCTGGAGCTTTTCAGCCAAATTACAATACAACACAAAAAGAATTATTACAATTAATTTGTGCATATCGAATATTTAATGAGCAGGTAGAAATTTCCTTATCAACTCGAGAAGATCCTAGTTATCGAGATAATATGCTGAAACTAGGAGTAACATCATTTAGTGCAGGGTCAAAAACAAATCCAGGGGCATACTCTCAAGAAAAGGACTCTTTAGAACAGTTTTCTGTAAATGATAATCGAAACCCTCAAGAAATTGCAGAGGTTATTAAAACGAATGGATATGAGGTGGTATGGAAAGATTGGGATTATTATATGCAAAATAATTAAGACGGTTAATATTTTAGTAGATATGAATACAGATCAAATAGAAAGATATAAACGACATATTCAGTTATCCGAAATAGGAATTAATGGCCAAGAGAAGCTGTTAAAAGCAAAGGTATTAGTTGTTGGAGCAGGAGGATTAGGTTCTCCTGTTTTACAATATCTTTCGGCTGCGGGTATTGGATGTATTGGAATTGTAGATAATGATGTGGTTAGTTTCTCTAATTTACAACGTCAAGTTCTTTTTCGAGAGAATCAGATAGGAAATAATAAAGCTGTAATGGCTAAAGAAAACCTCAATCAAGTTAATTCTGAAATTGATTATAGGGCTTTCCCTGTAGCTTTAAGCGAAGATAATGCTGAAGATATAATATCATCTTTTGATGTGGTATTAGGATGTACTGACAATTTTAAGTCGCGGTTGCTGATCGATAATGTTACTAGAAAACAGAAAAAAGCTTTTGTTCATGCATCAATTGGAGCCTTTAATGGGCAAGTTGCTGTTTTTAATTATGATGGAGCTATTTCTTATGTAGATCTTTTTGGGAATCCTACAGATGATGACAAAAGTTTGGGTGTTGTAGGAGTGTTGCCCGGAATTATTGGTAGTATGCAAGCTAATGAGGCTATAAAAATTATTCTAAATACAGGAAATATATTAAAGAATAAACTTTTATTATATGACATTTTCACTTTCGAATTTAATATAATTGATTTGTGAGTTTGTTCTAAGTTTTAGCTTGACGATTTTTGAAAACTTAGAATCATACTAATTTTTTATTCTAGCTTACATTTAAATAATTAAACACTTATTTATTGAAATTTTTATTAAATAAATTTTGACTTTGAACGAAAATTAATATCTTCTAATTACTCATTAGTCATCAAAAAAAACATATTCGTCATAAGCTTATGTTCTAATAGTGTAATACAAACTAATATATTTTATATTAGTCATAATTATTACCTAGAATATTACTAAAATGACAGAACGAAACCTAAGAAAACTCGATGACGAGGAATGGAGAGAAATTCCATTAGCCGACAAGCGATATGAAATCAGCAATTATGGTCGAGTAAAAAGTTATTGCTATGATAAAGCAAATGGAAAAATTTTAAAACCAGGTATAACTAAAGGTTTTCTAACAGTTACATTCAAAACCGAAGGTAAAAAGAAAACTTTTTTGGTACATAAATTGGTTGCAATGGCTTTTGTTGAGAAAGAAAACCCTAACGAATCAATAGTTATACATATTGATTGGAATAAGCGGAATAATCATTATTCAAACTTAAAATGGGTGACAAAAGAAACAGCTTATGAAAGGATAATGCCACGTTTACAAGAGATTAATAAAATTAAAAATAAGGGTATTATTCGGAACTCTAAACTGAAAGCTGAAGATGTCGAAGTCTTAAAAGGAATGTTACAGAAAGGTGTAAAACAAAATGTTATAGCAAAATTGTTCTCAATTAGTGAGATGCAAGTAACTCGAATTAAACGAGGAGAAAATTGGGCAAAGATAAAGCCTACAGTTGAATATTAAATTTATAAATACTATCCTGAAAACGCTACGTAGCCATCGTGGCGTTTTTTTATACATATTATCAACATTTAAAAATGTCTTTTTCGTATTGATCTAAATGGATCATCAAAAAAAATTATTAAGCCTCTTTATTGTCATTATAAATCTTAATTTTGATACAGAATTTAATTTAAAGATGATGAAATCTTTAAGATAAATGATAATAAAAACGAATATGATTATATTAGTAAATATAATATAAGATATCATCAAAGTTTATGTGTGATATGTATGTGTTATGACCTGTTGATTAAGGAACAAAAGAACATTTTTTGCAGGGAATAAGTATTAATAACAATTAAAGAAAAATATAAACAAATGAAAAATAATATAGCAGTTGTTGCAGGTGGAGATTCTTCAGAATATGTGGTATCTATAGAGAGCGCTAAGCTTGTTGCGAAAGTATTAGATAAAGATATTTATAATGTTTATACTGTAATAGTTAAAGATACGAATTGGTATGTTGAGTGTGATGATTGTCATAATATCGTAATAAATAAAGATGATTTTAGTTTTGTTGTAAAAAAGCAGAAGATAAAGTTTGATTGTGCTTTTGTTATGATTCATGGAACTCCTGGGGAAAATGGGTTGCTCCAAGGTTATTTTGATACATTAAAAATACCATATACGACACCTAATACTTTAGCTTCAGCTATTACTTTTAATAAAATATTTAGTAAAAATTATTTGAAATCATTTAATATTCCTTTAGCTGAGTTTTTTACATTAAAAAAAGGAGATAAAATAGATATTGATAAAATAATTGAAAAAACAGGCTTACCTTGTTTTGTAAAGCCTAATTGTGGGGGTTCTAGTTTTGGAATTTCAAAAGTAAAACAAAAAGAAGAGTTAGGACAGGCTATTCAAGAGGCATTTAAAGAAGATGCTGAGGTGCTAATCGAGCAGTTTCTAGATGGGAGAGAACTTACATGTGGTTTAGTAAAAACAAAAAAGCAGAGCTTAATTTTTCCTCCAACTGAAATAATAAGTAAAAATGAGTTCTTTGATTACGAAGCGAAATATACAAAAGAGTTAGCTGATGAAATTACTCCTGCTAATATTTCTCAAGAATTAACATTGGAAGTCCAAACTTTATCTTCAAAAATTTATGATATTTTTCAATTAAATGGAATTGTGCGAATCGATTACATTTATAGTAACAATACGATATATTTTATGGAAGTAAATACAGTTCCGGGGATGAGTCCTGCAAGTATTGTTCCTCAACAAGTGCAAGCTGCCGATTTGAATTTAAAGAATGTATTTACCCTTGTTATTAAAGATGCTATAGATCGTCAGAAATTTTAAATTAACGTCAGATTGCAAACAATTTCCTTAAGCTGATTTTTTCAATAACACCATTTCTCGTTGTTGAAATTATAATTTGCCGCAGCATAATAATCAGCTTGAGTTTTTGCTTTTTTTATTCGTTTATAAACTTTATGCCTATTGGTAAATGATAATGAGAAATATTCCCAAAATCCTTTCATTTTGTTAATAAAATGAGAATTGCCTGATTGTAAGTTTAAATAGGTTTCAGATAGTTCGGTGTGAAATAGTTTAAACTGATTTCTCTTATTATTACAGATGTTTTCATTTTTGATATCTGAAGCTAGAAAAGGATTAGAGACAATACCTCTTCCTAGCATCCATGAATTGATTTGAGGGAAACGTTCTTTTAAATATTTAAAGTCATCTACTGTATTAATATTTCCGTTGTATGAAATATTATGCTTAGTTAATTGTAAACTGTTTTCGAAAGCTTCAAGATTTACTTCTCCTTTATACATTTGTTTTGCAGTGCGTGGATGTATTATTATTTCGCTAAGAGGATATTTTTCGAGTATAGGTAAAATATCGTTTATATCATTAGGGTTTTCATATCCTAATCTCATCTTTATTGATAGTTTAAGATTTAATTTAGGCATAGATTCGTCTAATATTTTTCCTATTTCATGATGAAAAGGTAAAAGTCCTGAACCTAATTTCCGATTGGCTACCATTGGGAAAGGACACCCTAAGTTCCAGTTGATTTCATTGTAACCTTTATCTCCTAAAAAATTACACAAAAAAATAAGGCCATCACTTGAGTTTGTCATTATCTGAGGAATCATATTGTTTATCTTGTTATTCTCAGGCAAAATATCTCGAATTTTAGAGTTTCGTAAGTTATTGTCTTTATCTAGACGCAAAAAAGGAGAATACATATAATCTACGCCCGAAAAATATTTCAAAAAAACATTCCGAAATACATAATCAGTAATTCCTTGTATAGGAGCCAAAAGAATCTTATCATTCATTATTTTCTTATTTATAATGAAAAATCCTCCCGAAAAGGAATCAGGAGGATTTATTATTTTATCAATTAAGATAAATTACATGCAATGTAAGTATTCCATTACTAACGCGCGTAATTCATCTTCTTTTCCATATAGTCTTTCGCTTAAATCGGCATCGTTAAATGATTTTAATTTTTTAGCAATTTGATCAATTGCTCCTTTTGGGAAAATATTATTCTTCTCAAAAAATTCTCTTTTCTCGATTAGCTTATCTGCCGATTCAAAACAAGATTGAGGTAAACAAGCCAATTTCGATAATTTATCTTTATGTGCATCGTCAAAGATGTTTACATCCATATATAATTTTTCCGACATTTCTAATGCATTATCCATTTGCAATCCGTGTTGAGCTGCAACAATAATACCTGCCATAAATAAATAAATATCTGCCGATCCATCACCTGAACGTAATTCTACTGTTTGTTTCCCCGGTACATAAGGAATTGTTCCTGTTTCTTGAGGATTTGCATCTTTAATCATACTTGTTTCAGCTGTCCATCCTAGAGGAACTCGTACTAAAACCGAACGATTTCTATCGCCCCAGCAAATATTAGTAGGAGCTTCTTGATGAGGAACTAATCGTAAATATGATGTAGGAATTGTGTTTCCGAATGCAGTAAGTGGAGCTGCAAGGTCTAAGATTCCTGCAATCATTCTTCTTGCATCGGTACCTAATTTACCATTTTCGATCATTATGTTTTCGCCATCTTTTTCAAGCAACATATGAATATGTAATCCGCTTCCTGCTTTCCCAACAGTAATTTTTGGAGCAAAGCTAATGTTTACATTATACTCATCGCCCAACATACGTAAAATCCATTTTGCAATTACTAATTGATCAACTGCATCTTGAGGATCTACAGGTAGAAATTCTATTTCTTGTTGTTCGAAAAGTTGATCTTCGCTAACAAAGTTTCCTACTTCAGAGTGTCCGTATTTTATTTGTCCTCCACACTGTGAAATTAAGCTCATAGCTTCTTTCCTGATATGTCCGTTCTTTGTAAAAGGAGGCGATTCGTGATAACCTTTTTGATCAATCCCAGGATACATTTCTTCTTCTTCGCTAACAACGTAATATTCTAATTCGCCCATAGCTTTAAAATTGTATCCGGTAGACTCGCGGAATTTTTCGATCGCTTTACGAAGAATATGCTCAGGAGCACTTTCTAAAGGTTTCCCTTCGTTTGTATAGAAACTACATAAGATATCTAGTGTAGGATATTCTGAGAATGGATTTACAAAAGCTGTTTTAAAACGAGGGATAACATATAAATCACTTGATCCAGCTTCGATATATGAAAATAAACTAGATCCATCTACTCTTTCTCCTGTAGATAAAAGATCTTCTAGATGTTGTTTGCTGTTTAAAACAAAATTTAAAGATTTTAATTTTCCATCTTCTCCGACATAACGAAAGTTTATCATTTCAATTTCATTTTCTTCAATAAAATAAATGATATCTTGTCGAGTAAATTCAGAAGCTGGCTTTTTTAAGAATTGTACCAATGGATTGGGATTCAATCTAATTTCTAATTCCTTCATATTAGTAATTTTAAATTTTTAAACTTTAATTATAAGTAACTAAATAGACCTTTCTTATATTTATAATAATTTAATAATATGTTTTTTATATAAAAAAGGACTACTAAACTACTCAGAATTATTTTAAATTTTGAAGTTTAGTAATCCTTTTTAAATGTTTTTTAAAACACAACACTTGCTAAGTATTGATAGTCAATAGTAACTATTGCTTTAAGCTAGCTATTCGTTCTTCTAATACTTTTATTTTGGCTTCGGCGTCATCTCGTTTTTGTCGTTCTATGTTAACAACTTTTTCGGGAGCACCCTGAACGAAACGTTCGTTGTTTAATTTTTTCATTACTGATGAAAGAAACCCCTTATTGTATTCTAGTTCTTCGTTTAGTTTCTGAAGTTCTTCTTCAACATTAACTAAATCTCCTAACTCAATATAAAACTCGGCCGACTTAACCATAAAAGTAACAGCTCCATCTATTTTTGTATCTGTATCTTTTATTGATGTTAGGTTAGCCATTTTAGTAATACAACCATTAAATTTGTTATCGTAGCTTCCTTTAACCATTAAGTGCAAAGGTTCTTTTTGAGCAATATTTTTTTCGTTACGAACATTTCTTACTCCCGAAATAATTTCTTTAACTCGTTCGAAAGCCTCGATTGTATTTTTTTCATAGGCTTCAGGTTCGGGCATTCTCTGAACCATTAAGCTAGCACCTTCTTCGCGTTTTTCAATTAGTTGCCATATTTCTTCGGTTAAGAAAGGCATTATTGGGTGTAGTATTTTTACTAAAATATCGAAAAACTCTAAAGTTTGTTCATAAGTTTTCTTATCAATAGGTTTCTGATAAGCAGGTTTTACCAACTCTAGATACCACGATGAAAATTCATCCCAAAATAATTTATACACAGCCATAAGAGCATCTGATAGTCTGAATTTCTCATACAATGTATTTATATTTTCTATTTCGGCATTTAATCTATGCTTAAACCATTCGATAGCTTTTTTTGCCGATTCGGGTTGGTCTATATTTTCATCAATATCCCAGCTTTTAACTAATCTGAAAGCATTCCATATTTTGTTCCCAAAGTTACGACCTTGTTCGGTTAAACTCTCGTCAAATAGTAAATCTCCTCCTGCTGGCGAGCATAATAACATTCCTACACGTACACCATCAGCTCCATATTTTTTTATTAAATCAATAGGATCAGGAGAATTTCCTAATGACTTTGACATTTTTCGTCGTAAATGATCGCGTACGATACCTGTTAAATATACATTTTTGAATGGCTTTTCGCTTTTGTATTCGTATCCGGCCATAACCATACGTGCAACCCAGAAGAATAATATCTCGGGAGCTGTAACCAAATCATTGGTTGGGTAATAGTAGTTAAACTCTTCGTTTTCTGGATTATTTATTCCGTCGAATACAGAAATTGGCCATAACCACGACGAAAACCAAGTATCTAATACATCTTCGTCTTGACGTAAATCAGCAATTGTTAGATTTGTATTTCCTGTTTTCTCTTTTGCTTTTTCAAGAGCTTCTTCAGCTGTTTTTCCAACCACATATCCTCCTTCGGGTAGATAATAAGCCGGAATACGTTGTCCCCACCATAGTTGGCGCGATACGCACCAGTCTTTTACATTATCCATCCAGTGTTTGTATGTATTTTTAAATTTTGCTGGATGAAATTGTATGTTATCGTTTAATACGTGCTCTAGTGCTGGTTTTGCTAAATCGCCCATTTTACAGAACCATTGCATCGATAACTTAGGTTCGATAACTGCATCGGTACGTTCAGAATATCCTACCTTATTAACATAATCTTCAATTTTAACAATATGCCCAGCCGATTCTAAATCTTTAACAATTAGCTTACGAACTTCGAAACGATCTTTGCCAACATATAGTTGAGCTTTTTCGTTAAGAGTCCCGTTATCATTAAATATATCGATAGTTTCTAAATTGTGTTTATCACCTATTTCGTAATCATTAATATCGTGTGCCGGAGTTATTTTAAGTGCTCCAGTTCCAAACTCACGATCAACATATTCGTCTAAAATAATAGGAATCGAACGATTAACAAGAGGAACAATAACTCGTTTCCCATGTATATCGGTAAATCGTTCGTCTTCGGGATGAACACATACAGCAGTGTCTCCTAAAATCGTTTCTGGACGAGTAGTTGCTATAGTAACAAAACGATCTTCGCCTTCAATTTGATATCGAACGTAATATAATTTCGATTGAACTTCTTTATGATTTACTTCTTCATCAGAAACTGCTGTTTTTGCTTGAGGATCCCAATTAACCATGCGTACTCCTCGATAAATAAGACCTTTATTATATAGGTCAACAAAAACTTTAATTACACTTTCTGACATGGGTTCGTCCATTGTAAATTTTGTACGTTCCCAATCGCACGAAGCTCCTAGTTTCTTTAATTGCTTAAGAATAATCCCTCCATGCTTATGTTTCCATTCCCAAGCATGTTTAAGAAACTCGTCGCGAGTAAGAGAGTTCTTATCAATACCTTCGCTTTTTAGTTTTGCAACAACTTTTGCTTCGGTAGCAATCGAAGCATGATCAGTACCCGGAACCCAACAAGCATTTTTGCCTAGCATACGTGCTCTACGGACGAGCATATCCTGTATGGTATTGTTTAACATATGCCCCATGTGTAATACACCTGTTACATTCGGCGGGGGAATAACAATAGTATATGGCTCGCGATCATCGGGCTCTGAGTGAAATAAGCCTGCGTCCATCCAATACTTATACCATTTATCCTCAACTAGAGTAGGATCATACTTTGTTGGAATTTCCATTTCTTAAATCTAATTACTAATTATTTGAATAAAATTTATTTTAAAAAAGTCTGTAAAAATATGAATTAATTTGTAAAATCCATTTCATTATTTCAATATAAAATAATACAGGTCAGAATTATTGGTTTTAGTTACGGGGTATGTTTCCGGTTTGTTTTCGAACAAATGATCCTGATAGGATATTTTTCTGGAATTACTATTTTGTGATAAAATTGTATTACAGACTTTTGTGTTGCAAGTTTTCTGGAGTAATAGTTAATTTATACTGATTTCCTGACAAATATTAAAGAACATATTTATTTGTAGGTAATAAAATTTAACTTTGTGTTTTGATATATAACAATCAATAATTACTATAAAAACTATGTCTGAAATAATTACATTTAATTAGCATTGTTTTTAGACTAGTCGTAAAATTTTAAACGGATGAAAAAAATATTACTTAGTTACTTATTAGTTGGTTTTACTGCTTTTTGTGCTTTTTCGCAAGAAGACATAAATACTAATAAAGATTCGAAAAAAATGCCTGAGATTTATTTCGAAGAAACAACTCATGATTTTGGTACAATTGAGTATAACGGAAATGGAACTTGCGAATTCACTTTCAAAAATAAAGGAAAAGAGCCTTTATTATTAACAAGTGTAGTAGCTTCGTGTGGTTGTACTACTCCTACATGGCCCAAAGAGCCTATTAAAAGAGGAAAAAAAGGAACTATTGTTGTAAAATATAATACTCGAATTAGAGGTGCTTTTTCGAAATCGATAAGAGTACGTTCTAATGCAAAAACTTCATTGGTTACATTAAAGCTTAAGGGTACTGTTAAGAACCCTGAAACACCGAAAACAAATAATTAATTTTTAATATAGAATAAAATGCCACAGATATCAGAAAAGGGATTAAGTATGCCAGCTTCTCCAATTCGTAAATTGGTTCCGTTTGCAGAAGAGGCAAAAAAAAGAGGAAATAAAGTTTATCACTTAAATATCGGACAACCGGATATTCCGACTCCAGATGTTGCTTTAGAAGCGGTTAAGAATCTAACCGAAAAAGTGATTGAATATAGTCACTCGGCAGGAAACGAATCGTATCGAAAAGGTTTGTCTCAATATTATAAAAGTGTAGGTATTGATGTTGATCATAACGAAATGATTATTACTACTGGTGGGTCAGAAGCTATAACTTTTGCTTTTTTATCGACATTAAATCCAGGGGATGAGGTTATTATTCCTGAGCCGTTTTATGCAAATTACAATGGTTTTGCTGTATCGGCAGGTGTAGTTGTTAAACCTATTACTTCGTCAATATCAAACGATTTTGCTTTGCCTTCGATCGAAGAATTTGAAAAATTGATTACTCCAAAAACAAAAGGAATTGTAATTTGTAATCCGAATAATCCTACCGGATATTTATATTCCGAAGAAGAATTACAACAACTTAAAACAATTATAGAGAAACACGATTTGTATTTATATTCAGATGAAGTATATCGCGAATTCTGTTATGATGGGAATACACATTTCTCGGCAATGAATTTAAAAGGAATCGAAAACAATGTTATTATGATGGATTCGGTTTCGAAGCGTTACAGTATGTGTGGTGTGCGTGTTGGTGCATTAATTACTAAAAATAAAGATGTAATTAATGCTGCAATGAAATTTGCTCAAGCTCGTTTATGTCCTCCTTCGTTCGGACAGTGGGCTAGCGAAGCGGCACTAAATACTCCAAACGATTATTTTGATGAAGTTTATAACGAATATATCGATCGTCGAAACTTTATGGTCGAAGCTTTAAATAAAATGGAAGGTGTTTATTGTCCTACTCCTAAGGGAGCTTTTTATACCGTTGTAAAACTTCCGATTGACGATGCCGATAAATTTGCTCAATGGATTTTGAGTGATTTCGAGCATAACAAACAAACTGTTATGGTTGCTCCGGCAACAGGATTTTATGCTACTCCAGGATTAGGAAAAAATGAGGTTCGTATAGCTTATGTCTTGAAAAAAGAAGACTTAGCAAATGCTATGGAAACTCTTGAGGTTGCCCTTAAAACCTATCCAGGACGAACATTGTAAAAACTTATTATGATTTAAATATTAAAGCTTCGCTTGTTTATGGCGAAGCTTTTTATTTTTTAACTACAGTATAGTTTCCTATTTAGGATTCTTAAATACTAACGTGTTATTTTGTATCGAAAATTTAAACCTTATATGGAAATTATAATTAAACTGAAATATTTCAATATTTTAGAATGTTTCTTAAATAGGGATTTATTATTGTTTTGTGAGAGTAATAATATCAACTTTATGATTTTTATGATTTATAAAATCAGTATCATCAGTAACAATTTTTAAATTATCTAATCTGGCTAGTTCTAAATAATAACTATCATTAAAATCAATGTGTAGTAAATGTTTAAAAATTTTATTCAAATCAACTGCATTGAAATTATCCGAAGATTTTGTACATAATTTAAGTATTTGACTTACATTTCTCTGTATTTCTTTAACGGTGTCTTTATATCTATCAGTTCCTATGTAGTTATTTTTAAAATTTGCAGTATATTTTTTTGTTATTTTCTTCCAAAATTCAAAATCTATTCTTAGATACCTATTAGTAAACTCTGAAAGAATCAGGCTATTGATATATATTGTGCTTTTGACTGAATTTATACTTTGTAAAAATGCAGAAAATCTTTTCTGTTTTTTTATGTTAAAATTTCCTAGAGGACAATATAAGTACATCCAAACATTATTATCAAAAAAGAAAATATCAGATGATTTAGGTGAATATGAATCTATATAATGAATATTATCTGCCATAAATTGCATCGTTAGCAGAATCTTCAAATCCTTTTTTATCTTTAAAGTATTCTCTTGCTCTTTCTATAACTTTTTTAAATAGAATCTTATCTTCGTTAGCGATGTTTTTAAATACGATAGCCTTATTAAGTTCTTCGCTTGAAAAATCATTGTATAACTGACCAATAGCAGAATTCAAAAATGCAGTTGTTAAAATTGTTATTTCAGAAAAATCAAGTTCTACAATCATATTATCGTTAATACAATCAACAATATTTTTATATACAGTTTCTCCATCATCAGATGAAACAGCTGTTGCTCTCTCAATTATATCTTTAATTTTCAATTTTTTAATTTTTGTATTCATCTGGTAAATATATTAAAAAATATCCTTTAATGAGATTTCTTCTTTCAGTTTGTACTTACTTTTATCATTGAGGTTTACTTCAATATTTGCAATAGTTCCTAAGAAAGGTTCTTCAAACTCTTTCTCAATTACTTCGTTATTAGAAAACTCCCAATATCCATCTGATGAAACAATTTGTATTTTACCTTTGTTCAATCTTATAAATTCAAATATAATATCTAGTCCTAATCCCCCAGAAACATTTCCTGTTTTTGTTGTATGTCCAGATTCCATTGCCCATGAAATTGCATCTGTTCCATTTAATTCTTTACCCAAATATTCATTTACATTATTTTTTATTGTTTTCCCCATATCAACTATTGTAAAATCTAAACGAGCATTTTCTATATCTTTTGTTATTTGTCCACAAGTGTAAATGCTTTTACAGTTGCCATGTGTTCTTGCGTTTTCAAACAACTCAAAAATACTGGTGTTTATTTTTTTATTTAACATATTACTATGCTCAGGAAAATTTGGATTAGAAAGTATTTTATCTCCGACATATCGCATAAATTCAATATCTTGAAATGGGGTAAATTTATTGAAAGGAATAACCATCGATGCAGAATAACTTTCCCGTATTTGATTCTGATTTTCAAAAAATCCATTTAAAATAAAATGATCTTTAACTGTATTTTTTGCATTAATTATTTTAATATTTTTCCCTTTTTCTCGTCCTGTATCATTTATAGCACGTAGTATTGCCGATAAGTTTGCTTCGAATATTCTAGTTTGTTCGAAATTAATCCGATAATTTTTTTCTTGATAATTATGTAAAGAGTAATAAAGCTTTATAAAAAATTTGTATCCTTCATAATTGCTTTTTATTACTGGTGGGATTAAGATATTCATTTCCTATTTTGTATTAGAGCTCCTAAATTAATCAATTGAAATAAAAAATTTCATAGAATTAACTTAATTTATTATTAATAGCTCTGATTTTATAATTTCTCATAAAATCTAATCAAAAATAAATCTGAAATTTTATTAAGCCTTTTGGCAGATTTGTTTTCGAACCTGGTTTTTATTAGGCATCTAAACAGATTTATTTTTTAGCCTAATTTTTTGTTAACTAACAAAACAGGTTCTATTGAGCAGCCTGAGATTTTTTTAAAAGTTAAAAAGATTCAGAAAAACGCCTGTTTTCGAATTAGTGTAAAAAATAGTCTAAAAAAACAATCTTAAATTTTAATTAGGTATCAAAGCTGGTTCAAAAAAAGAGGTTAATTATTTTTTTAATTGTTTTTTAATACAGAACACCTACCTGAATTTTTTTAGAGTTGTTTTTCAAGAACTGAAAATGGTGTTAATTTTTATTTTAGATGGTTTTGAGAATCCTAACGATTGTCTGAATTAACAAATAACACAGAGAGAACTCATAAATTGTTATTCTAGCAACTATTAGATATGAAGATAAATTTCTGGTTAGAGTATGTTTTCTATAAAACACACAAATTACATGCAGTATCCGGAAATGTTTTTGTATTTGTTTGGTTTTATATAAATTATGTATAGATTTAAGCATGTTTAATCCAAATAATTTATTATATGAAAAAAATACCTTTTTCTATCTTTAATGTAGATGGCATGTATCGATTAGCAAGTAGCATTATTAATAAAATAAAAAAAACAACAATTGATGATACTGATTTTGCTAAACTCTTATCGATTGGTATCGGAAATTTAACTGTGCTCGAACAAGCAATGTTAAAAAATACTACAAAAGTTTATACAAATACTATATATAAACTCGATCAGCTTTTCGACGATTCGTATAAGTCCTTAAAATTGTTTATTCGTGTATATATTCATACTGCGGATGTTGTTAAGAAAAATGCGGCTAATATTTTGTGGGAACTTATAAGAAAGCATGGTACAGGACTTAATAATTTTGGATATACTAAGCAAATATCAAGAGCTCAAAACTTGTTGGCCGAAATAGATCGAGACCCAAGAAATAAAAAGGCTGTAAAAGTAATTGCTTGCGAAACTTTTATTGCAGATATGAAAGATCGTTTAGATAATTTAATTGGTGGGATTGAAGAGCGTAATACCTTTATTGCATCATTGCCCGATGTTGCTAGTCAAGAAAGCGAAAAAGAGCTTGTAGCAAACCTCAAAAATATTTGTGCTTATATTCAGGTAAAAAGTTTAGTTTCGGAAATTGCTACATGGAAAGATCTCGAAACAGAATTAAATGTTATTATCGACGAAAATGTTAAAGTAGCTCGGTTGTCTAGATCAAGAGAAATAGCCGAGACTGATATCCCGAAACAATAAGCCTAAATTTCAGTAATACCATAAATAAATAAAAAGAGGTTGTGAATTAATTTTTACAGCTTCTTTTGCTTCTATACCTTATTTTCAAAACCTCCTCATGGCAGTAATACAAACTCGTATACTTTATATTTAGATTTTGATTCCTGTTTAATATTCAATAACTTATCGTTTAAAAATTGCTTTATTAAATATTATGGAATACAAAAACTTAACAAAACAAGAACTGCTCGATGAAATTAGCAAGTTGAAAAAACAAGCTAAATCAACAAATCATAACGATACGAATTGTTACCCCGATTTATTTAATATTTACGAAAAGCCA
>JAKSCO010000196.1 GCA_022360575.1 Bacteroidales bacterium
ATTTCTTCTTAATAACTCAAAAAACAAGCTTTAATTAAGATTTTTTGCAACAATATTAACAGGATATTATTATCTACATAAGAGATTTTAAAATTTTTAAAAAATTAAGATGATATAAACATTGTTGTTAATAACAATAGCAAAATTTAAAATTCGATCTTGTTTTTATAAGTGATATTAACAATTCTGATGAATTTGTATCAAAATTTTATTTTCTAAAACAAATAATGTTTATCTAGAAGTCAATTTCAGTAATTTTCGATGAATTCTTGTCGGAATATTAACAGTTATTAAAATTCAATGTTAATTACTAAATAATATCTTCTTTCCTTATTAAAGTATCTACCAAATTTATTTGTCGTTTATTTGCAAACTTTATGAAAAAAGCGAACAGTTGACTTTTTGTTAATATCTTCTCTTTTTCGAGGATTTTCATGCTCTTTTTGGTTGAGTTGTTAACAACAGGCTTAATTTCATAACTCCTTTTTACTTTTAAAATCAAAAAGTTAGAATTTTTATGTTTTCGCTAATAATTTGTTTTTTTGTTAGTTACGTATTTTTGCTATGTTTTTGTTAATAAGTCGTATTTTAAAATACTATTTTACAAAACCGTCCTTTTTAAGTTTAAAAACATTTATTTATAAATAAACTTCGAAATGATTAATTGTTAATTATAAGTTTAATTTATTTTTGTTGGCTAAAAATTTAAACTACATAACTTATTAACAACATAATTGTTTATATAGTGTAGATTTTAACATTATTAATAGAATTATATAAGCATGGATGGTAAAAACGATCTTATTGCAGATGGATTTGTAAATAAGAAAATCGATGAAAATATCAATTTGGTTGATGAAATTAAAAAGTTAAAAGCTGAGAAAAATGCTATTATCTTAGGTCACTATTATCAATCGGGTGACATACAGGATATTGCTGACTTTGTTGGCGACAGTTTAGCTTTATCGCAAAAGGCAGCTGAAACTGATGCTGATATTATTTTATTTGCAGGAGTTCATTTTATGGCCGAAACAGCTAAAATTTTAGCTCCAAAAAGTAAAGTGTTAATTCCTGATTTAAATGCAGGATGTTCGCTTGCTGATTCGTGTCCTCCTGACGAATTTAAAAAATTTGTAGATGCTCATCCAGATCATTTAGTTATTTCGTATGTTAATACTACGGCCGAGATTAAAACTTATACTGATATATGTTGTACTTCGACAAATGCTTTGAAAATTGTTGAATCGTTACCTGAAGAGCAAAAAATTATTTTTGCTCCCGATCGAAATCTTGGAGGATATATTAAACGTATGACTGGACGTGAAAATATGGTTATTTGGGATGGAGCTTGTCATGTGCACGAAGAATTTTCTTTAGAAGCTATATTAGATTTGAAAAAGAAATATCCTAATGCTAAAGTTATTTCTCATCCCGAGTGTCAGAAACCTATTCAGTTAATATCTGATTTTGTAGGATCTACAGCAGCTCTATTAAAGTATACTAAAGAAGATGATAGTAAAGAATATATAGTAGCAACTGAATCAGGGATTTTACATCAAATGAAAAAACAAAATCCTAATAAAACATACATAGTAGCACCACCTAAAGATTCTACTTGTGCTTGTAACGATTGTAATTTTATGAAATTAATTACAATGGAAAAAATATACAATACATTAAAATATGAATTACCCGAGGTTACTTTAAGTGACGAAGTAATTAGTAAAGCACGCAAATCTATTGATGCTATGCTCGAAATATCTAAGAAGTATAAGTTATAGTATATGACATAGTATATAGAATTAAGCAGGGAAATTCTCCCTGCTTTTTTTGTATATTTAGCATCAATTATTCATATCATTTGTATTACGTCTATCAATTTTAAGCAGTGTGAAAAAAATATTAATATTCATATTTACATTTTTTATTTCGGTTTTATTATTGGCTCAATCTGATGTTCGATCAGAATTAGTATATAAAAAATATACTTATAGTAATGGTAAATTAGCTAGCGAAGGATATCTAAAAGATAATAAACCAGAGGGTTTTTGGAAATCTTATTATCAAACTGGAGTAGTTAAATCTGAGGGTAAATGGAAAAATAATAAGTTAGATAGTGTTTGGATTTTCTTTGATCAGTTGGGTGATACTATAGAAAAAATTAACTACTACTCAGGTAAAAAAAATGGATATCACTATAGATACTTTAAAGAGAAACATAAAAATAAAATATATTCTACTGAGCTTTATGTTAATGATAAACGACATAATAATGCTTATGTATTTTATAATACAGGTAATGTTAAAAAGGTAATTCCTTTTAAAAATAATAAACGTCATGGACTAGGATTCGAATATGATACACATGGTGGAATTATTTCAATATTTAGATATAGAAACAATGAAATTATTGTTGCCGAACAAGTAAATAGATACGATTCGTTAAAAAATAGAATTGGAACTTGGAAAGAGTTTTATGATAACGGTATTTTGAAAGAGGAAAAATTTTATGTTGAAGGCAAACTTGATGGTTATTATAAAACTTACACTAGTACAGGAGAGTTAGAAAAAGCAATAAAATATAAGAATGGCGAAATTGATATAAAATCAAATGACTTTAATACTGATATAGACATAAAAGAAGAATATGATGATGATGAGCATCTTATATATCAAGGGAGTTTTAAAGGAACTGTTCCTATAGGTATTCATCGATATTTTAATCAAGAAGGGAAGGTTATTAAATCAGAGACATATGATATTTATGGAAATATTATTGAAAGAGGAATTGTGTTGATAAATGGAAATCGACAAGGCGATAATACTGCTTATTATCTTAATCAGAAAGTAAAATCGCAAGGAAAATATAATAGAGGTAGAAAGCATGGTAAATGGACTTATTTTTATAAAAATGGCAAAATTCAACAAATAGGTTCTTATATAAATGGACGCCTTACTGGTGTATGGAAATGGTATTACGAAACAGGCGAATTACTCAGAGAAGAATATTACATATACAATCAATTAGATGGAGAGTCAGTTGAATATACTGTATTAGGAGATATTATTGCTAAAGGAAATTATATAGAAGGTTTAAAAGAAGGTGCTTGGATTTATTCTGTAGGCGATCATAAATTTACAGGTAAGTATGTAATGGGAAATAAAAATGGTAAATGGTTAGCACATTATTTAGAAGAAGAAACTTTAAGTTTTGAAGGTAGATATATACAAGGCAATCCAGATGGCAAACATAGTTTTTATTATCCTAATGGAAACATTATGGAAGAAAGGTATTACAGCGAAGGAGAAAAGGTAAAATCATGGTCAAAATACGATGAAAACGGGGTGTTGATTTTAGTAGTACAATATAAGTATGGTGAAGAATATAAAATTAACGGAGTAAAAATTAAAGAAGCAAATACAGATAATTAAATTTATTTTAAGATAAACTTTGAATTTCATAATTATAAATATCGTGAGTAAATTGTACTTTTGACAAAGTAAAATTTTAGGTTGCATTAGTAAATACAAATGGAAGATTTTGATATACGAAATAATTTTTCGGAGAGCGAAAAAGAAGTTGAATTTGATAAGAAGTTACGACCATTAAGTTTTGATGACTTTAGTGGACAAGCAAAAGTGGTTGAAAATTTAAAAGTATTTGTTAAGGCAGCAAATATGAGAGGCGAATCGTTAGATCATGTTTTATTACATGGTCCTCCAGGTTTAGGAAAAACAACTTTAGCCAATATTATATCTAACGAGTTAAAGGTTAATTTAAAACTTACTTCAGGTCCTGTTTTAGATAAACCAGGAGATTTAGCAGGGTTATTAACAAATCTTGACGAAGGTGATGTTTTATTTATTGATGAAATTCATCGTTTAAGTCCGGTAGTCGAAGAGTATTTATATTCTGCTATGGAAGATTATCGTATAGATATTATGATTGATAAAGGGCCAAGTGCTCGTTCTGTTCAAATTGAGTTAAACCCTTTTACTTTAATAGGTGCAACCACGCGTTCTGGATTATTAACTAGTCCGTTAAGAGCTCGTTTTGGTATTAGTTCGCATCTTGAGTATTATGACTTTAAGATATTGACTTCTATAGTTAAGCGTTCGGCTCGAATATTAAATGTTACAATCAACGATGATGCGGCTGTCGAAATAGCTTCGCGTTCGCGCGGAACACCACGTATTGCAAATGCTTTATTGCGTCGTGTTCGCGATTTTGCTCAAGTAAAAGGAGATGGAAATATTGATATTGCTATTTCGCGATTTGCTTTGAAAGCCTTAAATATTGATAAAAATGGTTTAGATGAGATGGATAATAAAATATTATTAACCATTATTGATAAATTTAAAGGTGGACCTGTAGGTATATCAACTATTGCTACTGCTATAGGAGAGGATGGAGGTACTATAGAAGAAGTTTACGAACCATTTTTAATTAAAGAAGGTTATATAAAACGGACACCCCGTGGACGTGAAGTAACAGAACTGGCTTACACTCATTTTAATCGAATACGAGAGACAAGAGATAATACTTTGTTTTAAAATTTCGAAGGATTAATTAAAGGCATTTGATATTTTTTCTAATCGTTTTATGTCGATTAGCTTTATTTTTCGACCATTTAAATCGATTAATTTATCGTGTTTAAATTCAGATAAAAGTCTAATAACTGATTCGGTAGCAGTTCCGACAATATTGGCTAGTTCTTCGCGTGTTAGAGAAACCTGAAGTATATTATCTTCGTCTAGGTCAAATATATTTTTTAAATATAAAAGAACTTCAGCTAAACGTTCGCGCACAGTCTTTTGAGCAATATCTGTAATAAACGAATTGGCTTCACCAAGTTCTTTACAGGTTTGTTGCATCATAGCCATTGAGAAATTTCCATTTGTTTTTACAAGACTAATTAATGTTTCGCCAGGAATAAAACAAAGTACTGCATCATCGATAACTTTGGCTGATGAACAAGCTAATTCATTGCTTAAAATCGAACGATATCCAATTACATCGCCTCGTTTAGCAAACGCAATAATTTGTTCTCGTCCATCAATACCTGTTTTAAATATTTTTAAAACTCCTGAATTAATGCAATAAAACCCATTGGTGCGACTTCCTTCATGATAAATGATACTACCTCGTTTGAATGAGTTACATACTTTTTCGTTATTTATTCTTGTATGTTCTTCAGGTGTTAAATGTTTAAAAATAAAATCAATTTCATTTAAACAGTTATCGCAAGATGGTATATGATTACGACTTTTCATTATTGCTGTTACATTTAAAAAATATTATGCGTTTCAACACTAAATATTAATTTTTTAAACTCGTTAAACACAAAAATAAGTTTTTGTTTATAAAAATAAGAATTTGCAATATACTATTTATTGGTATATTCGTAAAATATAAATATCGAAATATTCATATATAACATGGTAGATATTCGTTTTAAAATCTTATTTTTTAAATAAATATCGAGTTATGAAACCTTCATAAAAATTTATTTTAACACACACGAATAGGATTATATCTTTTCAGTAAGATATGAATATCAATTATTGAGTTTAAAAGAATAAATAATGATATTGCTTCGATTAGTTTATGAACGAGATTTGTAGGAGCGATTAACAAAAAAATGTTTCTTACAGGAAAGAAATATAAATAGTGGTAAATTAACAATCAATAAAACTATAAACACATGAAAAATATATTGGATGTAAATTGGAAAAAAGGAATGTCTTTTGAAACAGAGATAAACGGACATAAACTAACGATTGATGCTGGTATCGAAAATGGAGGTGATGATAAAGGTCCTCGCCCCAAGGCCTTAATGTTACTTTCGTTGGCTGGATGTACAGGAATGGATGTAATCTCTATTTTAAAAAAAATGCGAGTAGAACCAGATAATTTTAATGTTGAAGTGGATGCTGATATGACAGAAGAACATCCAAAGCATTATAACAAAATGCATGTTATTTATAAGTTCTGGGGTGAAAATTTACCGATTGATAAAATAGAAAAAGCTGTAAGCCTATCTAATGAGCGTTATTGTGGTGTTTATGCTGTTTATAAAAAAGCAATGGAAATAACATATGAGATAAAGATTAATCCTGAAAATTAATTATGACAATAACAAACTAACAAGTAAAATCGACTTGGATAGGCGGTTTTTATTTTTTCATGGCAATTTCTTTTAAATCTTTGGGCATTTTTTCAATGGCATATCGTAAGGATGTGCGAGGCATATTGTTTTTATGTTTTATTACAAAGTCAAAGATTTCTTTTTGATGTTTTTGACTAGATACTTTAAGCATCCAGCCGTATCCTTTACGCACTAAATCGTCGGTGTCTAAAAGTAATAACTCTGCAATTTCTAGTATATCAGATAAAAATTTTCCTTTCCTGGCGGGTATTATTAACGAAACAGCAGCAGCTCGCCTAACCCAGCGATTATCTGATTTAGCAAATCGCTTTAGCTGATTAATATACTCAGGATACATTTCGATAAATTCGCCTACTGTATGATTACAAAGGGTATCACACGATGCCCAGTTATTAACATAATTACAAATCCATTTCTCGAATACTTTAAAATCGTTTGGAGTGTACTGTTTACATAGATAATAAGACCAATTACAAGCAATAAAAGATTCTTCAATATAGCCCGATTGCCATAATGTTTCGCACAGATCAAATATCTCCGATTTGCTTTTTAATTTGATTAACTTAAAATATTCTTTACTTATTTTACCTATTATCGCAGTTTTTACACCATGATATTTTACCTTTTCTTTAAAAAAATTCTGACTGTTAGCTTTTGTCTTTTCGTTAATATTGTTTATTAATTCGCTGCGAACTTGGATTATAATGTCTGTCATAATTTTGAAATTAGCTTATAGGATTAGTTTTACCTGTGGAGTTTTAATAAATCGATAATAAATATAATACTATAATTAAAATGAATTTTAAGAATATAACTTTTTATATTTTCATTTTTCGGATATTTCGAAAACATAAACTTATTCCTCAAAACATCAATTTGTATTTTTAATCCATTTTTTGAATCTATCATCAACAATGTATTTTTTTCGCTTTGGATTTCCTTCTGCAATGTATACATCATTATTTGTTAAATCGAATATCGATGACCAAATAGTATCGAAATTCATATTTTTACTATACTGACACATAAAGCCAAGTTTGCCACTTAAAAGATCTTTTGCAAATGTAATATCGTTGTTAATATTGGTATTTTTAAAAGCATTGTAAGCGGTTGTATATCTTTCGTGCGAAAAATACTCGTTTTCGCCTGGGTATGCGTTATAGTTGCGCATTACATCTGATGAGAAATGATTTACTGTAATAACAAATTTTTTATTGCCAACTTTTTCGGGATACCTATAGTAAATTTTCGATGGACTACATTCTGCAACTACCATATTGCCTTTTACATCAATCATTAAAATATTGCAGTTTGATGCTATAGGTATGTTTTTTATTGCTTGCATAGCATCAGCTACATCTCTACACTTTTCTAATAGATATCTCACTATAAAAACAGAGTTAAATCCAGGCTTTATATTTTCAAGTTTGCTTAAAACAAAGGTCATTGCTATAGTTAGTCCATGGTTGTTAATTCCTTCTTCGCCATTTATAAAAGAGGAGGTATTTAAAAGAAAATTATTTCCCTTTTCGGGTCGATAACAAACACTTTTACTCCCTTTTTTTAAGAAAGGAGGTAAATCATTATCTCTTCCGTAGTATACTTTACCATTGTGTTCGAAACCGAAAGCTGTACACCCTCTAACTTCAATATTATTTTGATCTTCCAGATTATACATACAACAACCCATACACATCATCCACGATGTAAAAAATGTATTGTCGATGCCAAGAACATCTGTTACACCTTTTATTTCTTCTGTAGCTTCAGGAAAATATTGTTTTAAAAATTTAGCGCTTTCTTTGCCGAAATTTAATTGAAATTGATCGAGTTGTATGGAAAATTCTACATTAGCTTTTTTTAGGATATTGCCAAATTTAGTTCCCATATCGTAATGATTACCTTTAAATCGAGGATGATACATTTTTATTTATTTTAAATTAAATCGCAAGTTACCATTTAAAATGAGAGAATACTCAACTTAGTGTGTATTATTAAATATTTAATAATCTTTGCATGTTTTTGCCTAATATTTGTTTCTTATCTTTTTCCGAAATATTAAGATTCATTACTCTGGCAATATTTTTTTTCATGCTGTTTTGACCATAAGGAGTGTCTGATCCTAACAATATATTATTTGCACCTGCAAATTTTATTGCACTCATAATTCGATATGTTGATATAAGCTGCATAGGCGATATGTCAAAATAGATGTTAGAATCTTTGACGTTTTGGTTGATAAATATTTCAAGACCGAATAAATGAGCTATTATTAATTTAAGCTTTGGATGAGTTCTTTTATAGTTTATGAGAGCTTTAACATCATTGTCAGAATGTAAATGAATAAATAGAGGTAAATTGTTCTCTTCAGCCCATTGGGCTACAGATTTAAAAAATTCAGAATCTATTGTGAAACTTTCCCAACACTGATGAAGCTTAATCCCTTTAAAGTTCCATAATTTAAATTTTTCATTAAGGTATTCAATCGGATTTTTAGTTTGCTGAGTAATCCATACAAATTGTATAACCCGATTATTTGTTTCCCGACTTAGATTATAAACGCATTCATTATCTGCTGCTATATGCTTTATAATTCCACTGTTTTTAATAAAAAACGAGGTAAGCTTATTCGTAATTTTTAGCAGGTTTTTTCGAGGGAGTATTCTTGTTAAGTTGGGTAAATAGTAGTTTTTATTACTCTCGTGTTCGCCAGGAACGATAATAACTTTATCAACACCATTTTGGTTTAACTTACTAATAATAGTATCTGCTTTTAGAAATATTCCGCAAGCATGTGCGTGTCCGTCTATTATCATTAATATTTGATTTAGTATATTAAACTATAAAAATACTATTTCTCGGAATAGTTATTTTACATTTAATGAGATTGTATCTTTACGAATATAAAAAGCGATTGTTAAACTACAGATATAAGTTTATTAAAAGTTAAACTTTGTTTCTTTTCGTTTTACTATAATACTAAACATATAATTGTACGATAAGTTAACCGAATACATTGTTTTGTGTCCTTGTATTCCGCTATTGTTTAGTATAGCAACATTCAGATTTATGTTGTGTTTTTTCTTTATGCTATAGCCTCCGCTTAATCTTATATTTACAATATCCGAAAGAGTTTCTTTTGTATTTGCCGATTTGCTATAAGTGGCGGTTAATGCTGTTTTTATATTTCCGAACAATGCTTTTTGGATAGACAGATTTATGCTTCCTACATTCATTTTCATTTTAGGCATCTCATTCCGATTATAATTTAAGGTTGTCGATATATTTAAGCGCTGAGGAATTATCGAAAATAGATAGGATAGACTTGTATTATATATTTCGCTTCCGGTATATCTTTTATCATCCCCCTGCTGTTCGGATGCTTTCTGATAGGTAAATGTCATATTTATATTTTGTCGTTGTTTTTTCGAGGCTTTAATAATGTAGCTAACATTTGAAGAGGTAGTTAAGTCTAGTCGGGTAAAATTTAAAGTATCTAAATTCTGAAATTGATTTGTTTGTGTAAGCTTATCGTATATGTCGGTTATGTGAACATAGCTTTTAAGGTTTGATACATTTACTCCAATATTTAATCGTTTGTTTATTCGGGTGTTTATATTTCCAGAGTATATAAGTCGCGAGTTTGAATTAACTTTTTGTCCATTAAGATTATCGCGTTGATACCCTACATCCATACCTATGTTGATACATTTTTTTATAGAAGTGTTGAAGTTTGCTGTAATATTTTCGAAATCATTATTAAAATAGTATGCTCCAAGAGTTTTGTAATTAGGAGATACTCTTTCGTAGCTGGCTCCAATTTGACCTAACTTAGATGTTTGTGTAATACTCGATTTTAGAGCATAATAGTACGACATATCGCCACTATTATCTACAATAATATTCGACGATTGATTTTTGCTAATGTCGTGGTTTAGAAAACTAGCCGCATATTCTGTTGTAATCGATAAGTTTTTTATGAGTTTAAGATTAATTTTAATGCTTCCTGTAAAGTTATCTTGGGGTTTTATAATGATACTGTCATTTTTTTCAAATTCGATAGAGTTAATATCGTCTTTTGCTTTAAACACATTAATACTGGCATCAATTTTTTTATTCATATAATCTATTTTTAATCCGCCTCCCATACGTCTAAACGAAGGTTCTCTGCCTGTGGTATCGGGGTTTATACTGCGGTTTAATCTACCATACATTGCCGATATCTTTATCGACTCGTTCGGGGTTAATTCAACTCCGCCTCCTAAAAAGTCGTGTCCTGATAGTGTATATGGCGAAAAACTCATTGATGCATATCCTATATGTGTGGTTATCCATTTGTAAGATGGTGACATTGAAAATCGATTAAATGGTTGTGGCAAACTAGTGGTAATTTTATTGTTTGTAAATGCAAAAGAAAATGGGAAACTAATAACACCAAATACATTTGCATTAATATTCCCAGACAAATAATATGAATATGGATCTTCGGCATTGTTCTTTGTCGAATATTTTCCTATTTGATTTAGAGAAACACCTCCGTTGGTTGTTAGTATAGGAGCTTTTGCTACTTGTTCAATATCTTGTGCTTTTGCATTAAAAGCAAACAATATTAGTATTGTTGTAAGTATGCAAATTATATTATTTTTTAACATATGTAGCTTTTGTTTTAGTGCTGTTTCAGACTAAGTTATTTTCTGGATTGTAATTGATTTGATTTTCGAAAAATAGTAACGTATTTATTTTTTTACAGTTATCGTATTGCTTAATGCCGACGAACTACCATCTGTAAATATGGCTTTAATGCTATATCGATATGTTTTTTCAAGGTGTACATCATTATCGATAAATGAGTCTTGGGTTGAGTTGCCATATATTTTTATAGTTTTGTTATTTACACTACGATACACAATCACACGTTCGACCTCTTTTACTGATTTAATATTCCAGAAAAGCTTTACTTTATCGGTATATGTTCGTTTTTTTAGTTTTATACGTTCTTTTATGTTCGATGCAACTTTAAAGTATCCTAAGTTAGATGGTTTCGATTGTAAATTGCTGTCGTCGCAAGCTATTATATGATATATATATTCGTTCCCTGGATTAATATTTTTATCGATATATGATGCCTTTATTTCTTTACTTTTTTCGAGTGTTACAACAAGTTCGGGGATAGAATCTTTTTTGTTTCGTCTATATATTTTATGCGATACAACATCGCTACTCGAGCTATTGATCCAATGTAGTTCTGGATTTCCTTTCTTCCCAATAATATCCTTTATTACTGGCGACACAGGAGGGATTATATCGGGTCGTTTTAGTGTTATAATATCCGAAAATGCCGATTGGTTCATTCGTAAATCAATAGCTTTTACTCTGTAGTAAATATGTTTTGTAAGGGTTTTCAAATTTATTGTTTCGTTATATGTTGTATCTTTTATTTCGGCCTGAGTAATTAACATAAATTCAAAATTTGGATTGTTTGCTCTATATACTCTATATCCCGACATATCTTTCTCTGAGTTATTTTTCCATTTTAATGTTACTTTTCCTGTAGTATCAATTATTCCGTAAACATTTGTTGGTGGATTAGGAGGGAAACTATCAACTCTTTCGGCATAAGTCCGTAATAACGATAATTTTTCTTTATGTTTGTTGTAAACCGATATCATATAATAGTTTGTAAATCCGGGTGTAGTATCTGTATATTCGCGTGCAGCAGGATTGTTTCCATGATATACAAGCATTTTTTTACCGCTGGGTTTTTCTGAACGATATATGTTGAATCCATCGATATAGCTATTCATTTTTTCGGGATATTCCCACTTAAGACTTACATTTTTGTTATCGGTTATTTTATGATATATGATAACAGGAGCATTTTTTAAAGGTAGGGTTCCTGAGCCAAATACCGAATCGGATGGGGGCCCTGTTTCGCCAAAACTGCTTATCCCTTTTATTCGATAGTAAATAGTGGTTTTATTATCGGGGAAACTATCTGTTTTATACATAAATGCCGGATTAACATCTTTGTCTGATATTTGCACTGTAGCATTGTCGCTTACAGACTTATAATTTATTCCATCAGTAGATTTTTCGAGTATGTAGCTATTGTATATATGATTCAGGTAAATAATATTCCACGATAAGTCAACCTTTTTATCTTTCCACTCTGCTATAGGTTTTTGAGGTTTAGGTAGTTTTCTGTATTCTGATAATCCGGTAAAGTACGATCCGGTATCTACGGCAAGCGAATCGGGGGTATTTATATATACTTTATAAAGATATTTCTCGTTGTGTTTTGCTGTTTTATCGGTAAAGTATAAGCCCGACATTTTTGCTGTTTTTAGCGATTGATCAGCGGCATACAAAGCAAAGCTAAATCGATGTTTTTCTTCTTTATGCTTTTTATATGCGATAAACGGATTTGCTCCAACCGATACATCTTTATATACCGATCCGAATATACAATCGGCTGCTACTGCAATATATTTGTCGTCGGCATATTTTCCCCATTCTTCGACTGGTAAAGGTTTAATAGCCTCTTTATTTAATATTGTATGGGGTATTGTTTTGGGCACTTTTTTATCTTGTAATATGGTATATCGTTTTATAAAATATCCGTATTGATTACCCAATCGCCATATTTTTGAGCTTGATGGAGCCCAGCGTATAAGGATAGAATCTTTTCGTGGACTGGCAATTACTTTAACTCCATTTTTTTGTGCACACACAGCTTGTGTAATTAATACCGATACAAGTATTACGAATAGCAATTTTGTTTTTTGCATTTATTTATGTGTTTAATAATTAATTGTGTTACTTAAGATTAGGTAACATTTTAATTTATATTACTCGTTCTTTCTTTTTGATAAGCTTTATTTTATTATTAAATATTTGATGCGATATATAATTGAACTCTTATAATTAAAAATTAGTAACTTATTCTTGCTTTAAAGAATCCTATTTTATTTGTTTCGATACAATTTTTACTAATATAACTCTTACTTGATACAAATATATTGTTGAGTTTAATTTTTGGTTGAAAGCCTAAAATTATAATAAAAATTATTAATGCTACCTAAATCAAAAATAAATTTGATAAAACATAGAAATATCTATTGTAAATAAGTTTTTAGTTGATACGTATTTATTTTTTTATAAAAACTGGATTAATAAATACTTTCCAGAATTCTTTATTTTATTATAAATAACTTTTTGAACGTTGTGTATTATTTGTGTGTTTAAAAAGAATTTGAAAATAGCTTACGTTATATTAATTGTTTCTAATGCTATAACTCTCTAATACTGTCTGTAATTTTACTTTTAATAAAATTCTTTTAGATACATATCACATTAAAAACAACATACTAAAAACATAATCGTATTTGCATGCTTATATGTAAATGTTTAATTGCGATTGATTATTTAAAAACACATAAGTCAGTTTTAAAGCTATATTTTTTAATTTAATTACGAAAAAGTTATGAAAAAAAATCATTAAAATTATCTTTCTTATCAATAGTAGTTGTAGGTCTTATAATAGCTGCTTTTTCTTGTGATAAAAGTGATCAAGTTGTAGTTGATGATAAATCTGCAATTAAATCAATATATTTGGCGTGTATTAATGTTTCTAAAACTTGGTATAAACCAATTCATGCATGGGGAACTATATTAAATGACTTTCATTTGGCTTTTCCTGACAGGTGTAAACACATTACTTTAAAATAAGATTTACACAAAATCTGAGACACTACCTTATTTTCTTTTCTTAAAAAAAGATATTGTTTTTGTTTACACAAAATAAGGTTTGTGTATGTATAGATATAACCCTGTTTTGGGGTGCAACGCATAAACAACACTATTTTTACCCTTAATCTTGGGGTCGGAGAGGTCATTAATGATGTTCGAAACCTCATTAATGAGGTTAAAAGGGGTATTAATGGGGTCAGCAACACCATTAATACCCTCCAGAACATCGATTTTTTAATATAAAAGATAAAAATTTGACAAAAAGACTTCAATATTGAGGTAAAATATGTCAAATTGGCTTAATTGGGGTCATAATTTATGTAAAAGCTTCATTTTTTTGACTAAAAATACCTCATCAATGATGTCGCGGAGGTCATTAATGGGGTAATTTACCCTAAGTTTTACCTCTTGAACAGCAAAAAGGATGTTCAAGATACTATTGATGGGGGTAAAAAGGGTATTAATGATGTTCGGAATCCCACCATTGGGGTTGTTGACCCCATTATTGATGTTTGAGACATAAACTTTTATGTATTGTGATATAAAAAAATAGCGAGGAACTCAGTCCTCGCTAATACCACAGTTAACTATTTAAACAATTTTTAAATGATTCTTAATATTTGAATTACCCGTTGATTTTTTCTTTTTTACGTCTACCGCCAGGGAATCGTTCTTGCATTTCTTTAACCAAAGCTTCGGTTCCTGGATGCCCCATTTGTGCAGCCTGCTTAAATAAAGCATAAGTCTGTAAGGCTGCTTTGTAGGCCTCGTGCCCAACTTCTCTTTCAGAGTCTTCGAGCATTGTAACAATTTTTGATAGACGGAATAATATGCTACGTAGCGAACCTAGAGCTTTTACATCGATATTAAACTCATTAACATCGATAAAACTGTTAACTAAACCAGGGTGTTGCTGAGCAGCCTCGTTGGCTTTATCAACAAAAGCAATTGATTTGTCACCTAAATGCAGCATGTTGCGTTTTTCTTCAGGAGTTAGAGTAATCAATTTTTTTAGAAGTGTGTTTTCGATTGTTTCGATAGCTGTATTCAATGCAGCGTCTTCTTCGGAAGTCGAAGAATAAGAAATTTTGTTTTCTATCATTTCTTTTTAAATTTTTGGGGTTGAAAAATAGATTAATTATGAGTGTTAAATTATTATTATGATTTGGATTTAACAAGTTAATTATGAATTAATTTCTTTTAAAAAACGGTTAAACAACAGGTATCTCCCGAATAACGGCGCATACAGCGTGTTTTAGATGAGCGCTAATTAACTCAAAAAAGCTTATTATCAGTAAAAATAACAACAAACTATAAAAAAAGAGACATATCCTTCTGAGCTGTGATGTTATTTTTATTTTCGATAAAGTATCTATTGCTCTTTTTTGCCTTTCAATATATTAAAACTTATATTTAATACTCGTATCGAGGACTTCCTCGCAAGCAAAGTTTATTTTATGTTTGAACAAAATATACATGTTTAGGTTTATATCATGAATATGTTGTTTAACGAAATATTTTAGAGATAATAAAAATAGATGGGAAGAAGGGCACTTTGCAAAAAATTTGAGTATTTAGGTTTATTTAGAAAGTTATATCTTATAAACTTATTGTTAGGATTAAAATTATAGGGGGATGTTATTGCTTTTACATTAACTAGTAATGTTGTATTGGCACAAGCCACTTCTAAAATTTAATTAACTTGTATCGATGTATTTTAATAAATAAGCTTAATTTTAATAAATGCTTGTATTTTGAAAGAATGTTTTAAATAATAAATTATGAAGAAAAGTTTATCCCTAGAAAATTTTCTTGCAATAGCAGTACTGTTAAGTATTACTGTTTTTAGCGCAAAAGCGCAAACAAATATTACCTCTAACAGTGCTGTGTCTATCTCTAGTTCTTTTCAACAGGGTAATTATACAGCAAGTGATTTAGTTGATGGGAATACAGATCCGGACGATTATGACACAGGTTGGTATTCTGCTCCTTTTTTCTCGGGATCAGAATGGGCTGCTTTTGACTTTGGTTCGGGGAACAGAGCAAAAGTTGTAAGGTATGATCTTTATGGGCATACCAGTTCTGAGGTAAGACCTAGAAAATATGAGTTTCAGGCACGTGATACTACAACCGAATCTTGGGTAACTCTTAATAATGTATCTACACAAATTGGAGCAGGTCAGAATACATATAATATTACTAATAATACATATTATCGGTATTATCGAGTTCTGATGACTCAAAATGGAGGAGGGTCAGGATCAGCCGGATTTCAAGAAGTTATGTTATTTGGAGAATTCTGTACTCATACATCAAGTACTATAAATGAGACCGCTTGTGATAGTTATACCTCGCCCAGCGGAAATTACATTTGGACAAGCCCGGGTACTTATCAGGATACTATCCCTAATGCAGGAGGCTGTGATTCGGTAATCACAATAAACCTAACGATAAATAGTTCGACCAATTCGACATTAAATGAGTCTGTTTGCGCTAGCTATACCTCGCCCAGTGGAAATTATACCTGGACAAGTTCGGGCACTTATCAAGATACTATTCCGAATGCAATAGGTTGCGATTCGGTAATCACAATAAATCTAACGGTAAATAATACGACAAGTACATTAAATGAATCGGACTGTAGTAGTTATACTTCGCCCAGCGGAAATTACACTTGGACAAGCTCGGGTACTTATCAAGATACTATTCCGAATGCAGCAGGTTGTGATTCGATAATTACAATAAATTTATCTATAAATAATACAAGTGCTATAATAAATGAGTCTGCTTGCGATAGTTATACCTCGCCCAGTGGAAATTACACTTGGACAAGTTCGGGTACTTATCAGGATACTATCCCTAATGCAGCAAATTGTGATTCTATAATTACAATCAATTTAACTGTAGGTTTTTCGACCAATTCGACAATAAACGAAATAGCCTGTGATAGTTATACCTCGCCCAGTGGTAATTATACTTGGACAAGCTCGGGTACTTATCAGGATACTATACCTAACTCTATGAACTGCGATTCAGTAATTACAATTAATTTGACAATAAATAATGCAACTACATCAAATATAAATGCGTCTGCTTGCGATAGTTACATTTCGCCTAGTGGTAGCTATACTTGGACAAGCTCGGGTACCTATCAGGATACTATCCCGAATGCAGTAGGTTGCGATTCAGTAATTACAATTAATTTAACGATAAATAATTCGACCAATTCGACAATAAATGAATCTGTTTGCGATAGTTACACTTCGCCCAGCGGAAATTATACCTGGACAAGTTCGGGCACTTATCAAGATACTATTCCGAATACAATAGGTTGCGATTCGGTAATTACAATTAATTTAACGATAAACAATTCGACCAATTCAACATTGAATGAATCGACCTGTGATAGTTACACTTCGCCCAGCGGAAATTATACCTGGACAAGTTCGGGCACTTATCAGGATACTATTCCGAATGCAATAGGTTGCGATTCTGTAATTACAATAAATTTAACAGTAGGTTTTTCTACAAATTCAACAATAAATGAAATGGGTTGTGGTACTTATACCTCGCCTAGTGGTAATTATACTTGGACAAGCTCGGGTACTTATCAGGATACTATCCCTAATTTTATGGGCTGCGATTCAGTAATTACAATTAATCTGACAATAAATAGTGCAACTACATCAGAAATAAACGTGAATGCTTGTGCTAGTTATACTTCGCCTAGTGGTAATCATACTTGGACAAGTTCAGGTACTTATCAAGATATTATTCCTAATACAGCAGGTTGCGATTCGATAATCACAGTTAGATTATATATAAATAACACATATGTTATAATAAACGAATCAACTTGCGATAGTTATACCTCGCCAAGTGGTAATTATACTTGGACTACTTCGGGCACTTATAAAGATACTATACCTAATGCGGCAAATTGCGATTCGATACTGACAATTAATTTAACGATAAATAGTTCGACCAATTCGACAATAAATGAGTCTGTTTGCGATAGTTATACTTCGCCTAGCGGAAACTATACTTGGACAAGCTCAGGTACTTATCAAGATACACTAGATAATTCTATGGGGTGTGATTCGATATTATCAATTAATCTAACTGTTAATTCGGTAGATACTTCAGTTTTTAAAGAGGGTTCGATGTTAAGGTCGAATGAATCTGGAGGCACTTACCAATGGATTGATTGCTCTGATAATAGCTTAATAAGCGGAGCAACTAGTCAATCTTATACTGCAAGTGTAGATGGTGATTACGCTGTTATTGTTTCGAATAATGGTTGTACCGATACTTCTGCTTGTTATAATGTATTGATAAGTAGCGCAGAAAGTGATTTTGGAAAAGACTTTGTGGTTTATCCTAATCCTACATCAGAAAATGTAAATATTGATTTGGGATCTACTCATCGTTTATTAACAGTATCTATTACCGATTTAAATGGACGTATTGTATTTAAGAATAATTACTACAATCATCAGTCTCTATCTCTCGAATTAAAAGAATATCCAGTAGGTATTTATTTTATGAAAATAGTGTCTGAAGATAAAAGCACAAAGGTTATGCTAATTAAAGAATAGATACACCCAATGCC
>JAKSCO010000005.1 GCA_022360575.1 Bacteroidales bacterium
AAAGCTTTATACCTGCAATAGCGATTTCATAATAAACTATAATATAAAAGAATTAAGTCAGAAATTACCTCAAGATTCATTTATACAAATACATCGTTCTTGTATAGTAAACATTAAACATATCGAGAAATATATAATAAGAACGAATTCTTATCTTGTAACCGATATTGGAGTAGAATTGACTATTTCGCGTAATTTTAAACAAAATTTTGTTACTAAAATTGAGCAATTTCATTACCCAATTTAAGCCAAATAATGCATTCTATCGTTTGTTTTATGTTGCTCAGAATGGATTTTGTACATGTCTTGTTTTTTAAAGTTTTATTTAAACCCTTTATTCCAAGAAAAATTGCGCAATTTTCGTATTTATTAACTTTTTTAAAAAAGTATTAGAAAAAAAATTAGTGAAGAAATTTTATCTTCTAAAGATTTAAAAGAATTAAGAGGAGGAATGTGTCAGACTATAAGATGTAGGAGACTTTGCGTGTATAGATCCGGTAGGTTTTGTGTTATAAGAATTGGTGCTGGGTTTGAAACAATGGAACAACATGTTGAGACTATGGATTATTAGCTATAAAATTAAGGGTAAATATGTCTAAAATAAGAGAATTAGAAACAAATAAGAATTCTATAAAATAAAAGTCTATTCCCTGATATAGAACCGCATGCCGGAGTTGTAACACAAACAAATACTTGTATTAGTGCTAATAGTTGCTTGTTCTCAAGAAAGGATCAAGTCGAATTTATAAAAGAGAATCGAAAAAAATATAAGTTAAATACTTTTCCTATTCTTCCTAGAGAAGAACAAGGCACATGTATGGCTGAAGGTCTAAATTGTTTTATGCTCCCATACTGTAATGGGGAAGGATGTGTTTATAAAAGGGTTAAAAATAAATATGAGAATATAAGTATTGATTATTGTACTTACTTAAAAATAGGATTAATGAATTTAAAATTATGCATTATGAAGATAGAATTGTTAATGATTAATAGTGTGTTATTCTTATTGTTGTGTTCAATAAACAGTAGAGCACAACAAAAAGTGATATCAAATATCGAAATGAAAGAAGATATTGAAGAACTATTTGTTAAGTTAAATTCAATTCATGTAAATCTATATGATGCTTTTAGTGAGGATAGTGCCATTTTGTTAAAAACTAACTTAATTAATAAGCTGCCGAGTCAATTGTCTCAAAAAGAATTTACAAAAAAACTAATCCCTTTGGTAGCTCGTTTCAACGACGGACATACACGAATAGATATTCCTAAATATGAAAAAGCAAAACAAAAAGAATTACTTCCTATAAAAGTTCATATTAGCGAGGATAACAATATTTTTGTTGTAGGCAATTACAACTTAATTAATGATGGAGATCAGATTGTTGAAATAGACGGAATATCTGCAACCCATTTAGTAGATACCCTCAAAAAATATGTCTCAGCCGAGCACGAATATTTCCGATTAGCTAAATTATCAGATCGATTTTCTGTATATGCAAATTATATTTTTGACATTAATACGAAAAGTGTAATTCGCACAAAACAAGGGTTTAATGGTATTTTGATGAATATAAAATTAAATCAAATACAAAATCAAACTAAGATTTTCGATTTTCAAGTATACGATACTATTGCCTATCTTAAGTTATCTATATTTATGTATCCTCGACAATTCTTTTCTATAGTCGACTCTTCATTCGAAATATTAAAAGCTAAGAAAATAGACAAACTCATTATAGACATAAGAGAAAACTCCGGAGGAAATACAATGCTATCATCCTATTTATTTAATTACTTAGATTTAAAA
>JAKSCO010000134.1 GCA_022360575.1 Bacteroidales bacterium
ATTCTGATACACGGAGATGCTGCTATTGCCGCACAAGGAGTAGTTTACGAAACAGTGCAAATGTCGCAGCTTAAAGGCTATCGAACAGGGGGGACAATACATTTGGTTATTAATAATCAGGTTGGATTTACAACCAACTACCTTGATGCTCGATCGAGCACATACTGTACCGATATAGGGAAAGTTATAAAAGCTCCTATTTTCCATGTTAATGGCGACGATGTTGAAGCTCTAATATATACTATACAATTAGCTATGGAGTATCGTTATACCTTCCATACCGATGTTTTTATTGATATTTTATGTTATCGAAAATACGGTCACAACGAAGGCGACGAACCTCGATTTACACAACCTTTACTTTATAAGAATATTAGCAACCATCCTAACCCCAGAGATATTTATAAAAGATCTTTAATCAAAGAAAACATTTATAGCCAAGAAGAAACAAAACAACTAGAAAAAGATTACAACAACTACCTCGAAGAAAAATTTGTCTTAGCTCAGAAAACAGACAAGCTATATATAAAGCAATTTTTAGCTGAAGATTGGCAATATTACCATTACCCCGAAAACAAAGATTTTAATAAATCGCCCGAAACAGGAGTTGATAAAATGCTTTTAAAAGCTATAGCTCACAAATTAAATCATCCGCCTAAAGACTTGCATTTTTTTAAGAAAGCACTCAAGTTATTAGCCGACAGAAATGAAATGATAAAAAAAGAAAAACTCGATTGGGCTATGGCCGAGTTATTAGCTTACGGAACTCTTTTAATGGAGGGTCATCCTGTGCGCCTAAGTGGACAAGATTCTGAAAGAGGTACTTTTTCGCACCGACATTCAACATTAGTCATTCAAGATACAGATGAAAAATACATCCCTCTAAAAAACTTGAGTAAAGATCAGGCCGATTTTCATGTATTTAATTCGCTTTTGTCCGAATATGGTGTTTTAGGTTTCGAATATGGCTACGCCTTAGCTGTACCTAATGGATTAAATATTTGGGAAGCACAATTTGGCGATTTTAACAATACAGCACAAGTTATTATTGACCAATACATAAGCTCGGCCGAAGAAAAATGGGGAATTATGAATGGATTAACTTTATTTTTACCCCACGGATACGAAGGACAAGGACCCGAACATTCGAGTGCTCGGATCGAACGCTTTTTGTCGTTATGTGCTAATAACAATATCCAGATAATAAACGCAACTACTCCGGCAAACTTTTTTCATGTATTACGCCGACAAGTACATCGTAGTTTTATGGTTCCGTTAATTATTTTCACACCTAAAAGTTTACTCCGACATCCTAAATGTATATCCGATTTAGATTTATTTACCAAAGGAGGATTTCAAGAGCTTATCGATGATGATAATGTAATACAACAACAAGTACGAAGAGTAATATTTTGTTCGGGGAAAATTTATTACGATTTGCTAGCTAAAAAAGATAAATATCAAGCCAAAGACATTGCTCTAATTCGAATAGAACAGTTGCATCCATGGCCTACCAAACAAGTAGATAAAGTCATAAAAAAATATCCTAACACCCGACGTTGGATTTGGGTACAAGAAGAGCCCGAAAATATGGGAGCATGGCGCTATGTACGCGAAAAAATAACATCAGTCAATTTGCAAGTAGTAGCCCGATTAGCAAGCGGAAGTCCTGCTGTAGGATTAAATAAATTACATGTATTAGGACAAGAAGAGATATTAGGAAAGATTTTTAGAAAATGTACTTGCGAACAAAATCATAAATATTGTGGATTACAATGCGAAACAGGAACTTTACGCGAAGATATCCGCAAACAATACACCTATTTGTAAAACCTATTTTAAAGAAACAATAATATGATTGAGATAAAGATACCTAGTCCCGGAGAATCAATTACCGAAGTAGAGATATTAGAATGGTTTGTCGAAAACGGCACTTATGTCGAAAAAGACCAAGAAATTGCCGAAATAGAATCAGACAAAGCAACCTTACCTCTGATAGCTCCCGAAAGTGGAAGTATCGAAATTATAGCTCCCGCAGGCGAAACAATTGGTGTAGGAAATGTTGCTTGCAAAATAGATACTTCGGCAAAACCCAAGGCGAATGCAAAACCTAAAAAAGAAGAGGAAAATACGACAATCGAAACCATTGTCCCCGAACAAGAAATAACCGAAACAAAAACACCAGAACCTAAACAAATTGATGAGAACTATCCTAAAGTAAAAATATCACCGCTTGCTAAAAACCTGATGAGCGAAAACAACTTAAACATAGACGATATTATTAATGGACTAAAACGAATAGGAACAAAAGAAGTCGAACAAGTTATTTCAAACAAAAGCAGCAATATAAAACCAGAAAAACAAGAAGATACAAACAGAAATATTGAGCGAAAAAAAATATCTCAATTACGGAAAAAACTTAGCGAACGTTTGGTGGCTGTAAAAAACCAAACTGCTATGCTAACTACCTTTAACGAGATAGACATGACCGAAATTTTGAATATCCGAACAAAATACCAAAAGCAATTTATCGAAAAACATGGGTTGAAACTGGGATTTATGTCATTTTTTACAAAAGCTGTAAG
>JAKSCO010000279.1 GCA_022360575.1 Bacteroidales bacterium
AGGAATAGAGCTGTGATTCTTGGAGGCCAAGTTCTTTGGCAGCAGATGGTACGCTGGTTTTTGCTGCAAGCTTGAGGGCCTCAGCTTTGAATTCAGGAGAGTGAAACTTACGTTTTTTCTTGGTTGTCATATATCACCTCAAAAGAGATTTTACTCTCTTAGAGAGGTGTCCATAACTACTGCCTTATATTATTCGAGAAGAAAGAAAAATCATCTATCTTTTAGTTGCCTGCTCTTACCTGCCACAGTGAAAGACATGAACATTTTGCCTTATCTCCAGAGAGATTATGCTTTTCAAAGCTGAGTACTGCAGCGATTTTTCCTGCCTTCACTCACTCTCAATGTAAGGCTAACTCACCCCACAATAATTTGAACTCTTATAGTTAGACCTGTAACCTATCGCTCGAAAAAATAGATCTGAGTAGTATTAATGCAAAAAATCATAAAAGCTTTTGGCGCAGCATCACTTCTCTTTGTTGCTGGTAGTGCCATGGCTGCCAGTGACACCTGTGGGAAGGTAACTATTGCTGATATGAACTGGAGTTCAGCAACTCTCATAGCCAATATTGACCATTTTATTTTAAATAACGGATATGGTTGTAAAGCTGAGTTGGTGCCTGGTGATACGATGCCAACCGGTATTTCTATGGTTGAAAAAGGCGAACCGGATATTGCGCCGGAGATTGGGCTCAACTCTCTGAAGGAACTATTGGAAAAAGGTGTTGCCGAAAAGAGAATCCGCTTTGCCGGAATGTCTCTGGCTGAAGGACAAGAGCAGGGTTTCTGGGTACCCAAATATATGGTGGACAAAGATCCATCACTGGCCACTATTGAAGGGGTAATGAAAAATGCTTCACTGTTTCAGCATCCAGAAAACCCGGATGCCAGTGGTTTCTATGGCTGCCCTGCAGGATGGAACTGCAATACCACAGCAGCCAACCTTTTTCGGGCACTGAAACTGGATGAGAGCGGCTTCGAAATGGTCGATCCTGGTTCAGGTGCAAGTCTTGCTGCTTCAATAGTGAAAGCCTATGAAAGAAAAGAACCCTGGTTTGGATATTATTGGTCACCGACAGTCGTAACCAGTAAATACAAGCTGGTGAAAGTTGATTTCGGGACTGGCACCGATTCAGACGAGTACCATAACTGTACAACCAACGTTAATTGCCTTGAACCCAAGGTAACCATGTATCCCCCTACCCCAATTTATACCATTGCATCTGAGGTATTCGCAGCAAAATCCCCAGCGGTTTTTGAGTATCTGACCAAGCGCTCAGTAGCCAACCATGAGATGGGGCAACTTCTGCTGTGGATGGAGGAAAACCAGGCTGACGGTATGATGGCTGCGGAATACTTCCTGAACAATTATCCACAGTTATGGCAACAGTGGGTTCCAGCTCCCGTGGCCGCGAATGTAACCAAAGCTCTGGAAGAGTTGTAACAGAGAGGATTTATGGCTGAAAAATCGTGGTTGCAAGACTTCCCGCAAATGGATCGCGCTGATCTGATTGCTATCCGGAAGACCCTTGATGGAGCCTACCGCAGCTTTTCCAGGGAATTTGGTGATTCCATAGAGGCCGTTTTTGATCCTCTGTTGAGTTTTTTGGTCTGGTTTGAGCAGCTTCTGCTGCAGACACCATGGTGGCTGGTATTGGGAGTTATTGTTGCGTTGGTATGGCTGGCGAGTCGCTCCTGGAAACTGGTTGCGGGCATAACGGTTGCCATGCTGGCGATTGGTTATTTCGGTATGTGGGATAACACCATGCGTACGCTCAGTATGATAACTGTCTGTACGATCATGGCGATCATGCTGGGTATTCCCATTGGGATTGCCATGGCCCGCTCCGACAGGGCGCAGAAAGTGATTACGCCCATACTGGATGTTATGCAGACCATGCCGGCATTTGTTTATTTGATCCCTGTCGTTATGTTGTTGGGAATCGGTAAGGTTCCTGGCCTTATTGCTGTCATTATTTATGCAATTCCCCCGGTTATTCGTCTGACCACCCTTGGCATCAGGCTGGTTGATAAAGAAGTTCTGGAAGCCGCTACGGCTTATGGCGCTAACTCGACACAACGCCTGTTTGGTGTTCAGTTGCCTCTGGCTATGCCAACCATTATGGCTGGCATTAACCAGACCATCATGATGGCTCTGGCAATGGTTGTTATCGCTTCGATGATTGGTGTGAAAGGGCTGGGGCAGCCTGTATTGAAGTCCATTACCAATCAATACTTTACGCTGGGTTTGCTGAACGGACTTGCCATTGTGGCACTGGCCATAATGTTTGACCGTGTATCTCAAGCTTGGGCCAAGCGATCTCAAAAACATTTGGGAGGTACAGGCCATGTCTAATTCCAATACCAGTTCCCACGAACTGATCAAGATTCAAAATCTTTACAAGGTGTTTGGCCGGAAACCTCAGCAGGTTATGTCTCAGGTACGTGATGGTATTGGCAAGGATGAGCTTCTGGCCAAACATGATCACACCCTTGGCTTGAAAGATATCAACCTGACAATCAACAAAGGCGAGATTTTCGTCATTATGGGGTTGTCTGGTTCTGGTAAATCCACACTGATTCGCCATTTCAACCGTTTGATTGATCCTACAGAGGGTCAAATTCTGGTGGACGGTGTGGATGTGATTGTGGGAGGGGATTCTCACAGTCTGCTGGGTGATTATTCAGAGTTTGGTATCAAAAGTTCTGGACCATATCCGACAAAAGTGACATCTGCTGCGGGGGA
>JAKSCO010000058.1 GCA_022360575.1 Bacteroidales bacterium
TATTCCATATAGTCTTTATACTGGATATACATGGAATGGATTGGTATCAAAAGTACATACCACCCGAGGCGATCAAGCCGAAATATCGGTTCCTTTCTCTATGCCGGGTCATAATATAATGGGTGTTTACGAACTGAATCGGCCCGAATCGAGTGGAGTTGGTAAATTTAGTATCAAGAAATTTACACTTAACAAGAATTTCTATCCTCAGACAATCGATTGTATTGAATAAATAAGTTTATATCATCCATTATCAAAAAAATGTTGATGGTGGATGGTATATTATACCAAAAGATCATTAAAATGAGTGATAAAAACTTTTCTGGAAATATTATTAACCAATAAAAAAAGTAGAAATGAAAAATAAAACAATTTTATCTAAGGCATCTTATAGCGAACATGAAGGAGTGAAAATATTAAAGATGAAAGGTAGTCCTTATGAAATGGGCTATCAGCACGGGTATTTGCTAGCAGAAAAGATTGGAATAATGATTAATACTACCATTCAGGCAACAATTGCTTATATTTCGTTAGCAACAGGGAACGATTTAAAAACTTCGGAAGAGTGGTTTGATAAAGGACAGATAGATGCAGAGCCTTTTTTGCCTACCGAATTTAAAACAGAAATGGAAGGTATTTGTGATGGATGTAACGATGCCGGAGTAGCTGTTACGTTGCAGCAAATATTATTATGGAATACAAATTACGATCAATGGTGTATTTATGCTCATCCGTATTATTGGCATCCATCAGAAAGTCCCGAAAGAAAACAATTGGCACATGCTTTTAAGGGAGCCGGAGGATGTAGCAGTTTTAGTGCATGGAATGATGCAACGGGGGGCGATGGGAAAATGATTTTTTGCAAGGATGAAGACAACTTTAATATGCCTGGACAATTGGATAATCGAGTAATGTTTATTGCTGATCCTGACGAAGGCTATGGACATATGTTTATGTCATATCCCGGAATGATTGGTCTTGATGGAGGTTTTAATGAGGCTGGATTTGAGATGATGACTCAGCTTAATAGCATGAAAGACGAAACAATGAAAGGCTGTGGGATTGCTATATTTACTCGTTTGCTTCTTACTTATACAAATACTATCGACGGAGCAATAGAGGTATTTAACAAATATCCACGATGTGCAGGAATTGCTTATCATGTAGCTGATTCAGTTAATAAGAAAGCTGCTGTTGTTGAAACTTCTTCGACTAAAGTAGCTGTTCGATATCCTGTTTCGGGTCAAAGCTATTTGTATCAGGCCAACAATTCTAATTGCTACCCCGGTTGGTTGGGATACGAAGGATATAATATGGTTAATGATCAGAAATTAGTAAATGAGTTAACCGATATATCTACTATTGATTCGTGGCAAATTAGTTTGCGAGATTTTAAAAATATGTATGTTCAGGCTCCGAGCCGA
>JAKSCO010000297.1 GCA_022360575.1 Bacteroidales bacterium
AAACCTGCATTGGCAATTACCGACAGTCAGATATTTACGAAAGCCGATGCATCAATCCCATCTGATATTCCTCTTACTAGTTTTAGTACTATACTGGCAAGATACAAGGGCGATTTTGAAAGTTACTTAAAAGGAACGCCTAAGATTTCCGAATTAAAAAATGGCGATCGTATTCTCTTATTAGAATCATGTACTCATCATGTATCGTGCGATGATATTGGGCGAGTAAAGATTCCTCGTTGGTTGTCGAACTTTACTGGCAAACAACTCGAGTACGAAGTAGTTTCGGGCTTAGATAAACTCCCTCGCGATATTACCGAATACGCCTTATTAATACAATGTGGAGGTTGTGTTATTACTCGAAAACAACTTATAAATAGATTAAAACCAGCTACCGACGCAGGAATTCCGGTTACAAACTACGGAATGGCTATAGCCTATATTCAAGGAATATACAATAGAGCAATAGCTCCATTTACAAAGTCAGAACAAACAAACATCGACTATTTGTAACTACAAACAACACTTCTTTGACTACAAACAACATCTATAGGTGTAATAGAGAAATAAACACAAGCTAAATTCCATAATATAGAAGCAAGGAGGCTATTTGTTTTGTTTTGCTTTGTATTGGTTGAATAAATTTTTTAAGCCCAAAGGCTATATATACTTTTGTTTGCATAAAGATTGTATGCAACAATTTCTTCTCAAGAAATTTTAGGTTCATAAATAGTTAAATAAAATATTCATAGCATACAATCTTTTCTTCTTTTTATCCGTTTCATTTTCTCAAAACAAATCGTAATTTTAATATCTAATGAAAATTGGTTTAATCAACCCTAATAAAGGATTAAAACATCCTGCAGTACACCTTGGTTTAGGCTATTTAGCTTCTTTTGCAAGAAAAGACCATCCTGAAATTGACTTTGAATTAATCGATACGCGAGTAGCAAAACCGAAAGAATTAATCCATTTTTTAAATACATCTTTCGATTTTATAGGAATAACAGCATCAAGTCAGGTATTTTTGGAGGCAGTAGAAATTGCTAATTGTCTTAAAAAAACACATCCACAAACATTAATCTGCTTAGGTGGATCGCATGTTTCGACTGTTAAACACGAGGCTATCGAGAATCCCTCTTTTGATTTTGCAGTGTATGGCGAAGGTGAACAAACTTTTTCCGAACTAATTAGCTACATAAAAGGCAATAAAGAACTAAACGAAATTAATGGACTTATTTATCGAAACTCAGAAGGAAATATAAAAACAAACCCTCCCCGAGAGCTTATTCAAGATATAGATACAATTCCTTTTCCTGAGTACGACTTATTTAAGATGAACAGATACCCTCAACACAGATTAACTACAAGTAGGGGATGTCCTTTTAATTGTGTCTTCTGCAATTCACATTCGATATGGACTAATAAATGGAGAAAACGTTCTGCCCAGAATATTCTTAACGAAATAAAAATTCTCGATTCGAAATACAAAAGCAAATCAATTGTTTTTAACGACGATAGTTTTAATATAGACTCAAAAAGAGTAAATAAATTATGTTCTGATATTATTAACGAAAAACTTGATATTATCTGGAGCACCTCAATCAGAGTTGATTTAATTACCCCCGAAGTAGCTCACTTAATGAAAAGATCGGGTTGTTATAATGTTAGTATTGGTATTGAGTCGGCAAATAACAATGTATTAAAACAAATAAATAAACACAATACAATAGAAAAAATCTCGAAAGGAATAGATATTCTACGAGAAGCCGAAATTGATGTAATGGGGCAATTTATGATTGGCAACCCAGGTGATACTTTAGAAACTATAAAGGAATCAATAGAATTTGCTAAAAACTCTGATTTAACTGGAGTTGAATTTTATACCGCCTTACCATACAAAGATTCGTTATTATACGAGTTTGTTCAGAACAAAGGTAAAATGTTAACCAATAAAGAATGTTATACTTTTCATACATTTAATCCCCGAATAGTATTCGAAACCGAAGACTTTTCGTATGCCGATCGATTAAAAGCAATTAATCTGGCCGTCGAAAATGGATATTACAATGCTTTAAGTGTTGATAAAAAAGTTTTCATTTTAGATATTGGTCGAAGTATGGCCAAGTTTGCTCAAAAAGTTTTCAGAGGTAAACTAGGGAATAAAATCTATTTATTACTCCGAAATATTTATCGAAAAATATCATAGCAAAAAGATAAAACACTTTCTTTCTTCTACATTTTTTATAAGAGCAAAAACACATTTGCTCTTTTTTTGTCTGTACGTATCTAAAAATATTCTAAAAAAAAATACATTTAATACTTATCCATACAGCATTTCAAAAATCGATGCGTCATTCATTCAAATTTTAACAACAAACTATCATGCAAAATCAGTTTTTGAAATTAGTGCTATTATTATTTAGTTTACCTAGTATTTGTTTTTCTCAAAACAAAAAAATAGAAAAACGCATATACGAAACCAAACGAATTACTAATAACAAACCTATAATTGATGGTTTGATTGATACTGATAGTTGGAATATTGTTGAGTGGTCTGGTGATTTTACACAACGCTCGCCTAACGATGGAGCTATTCCTTCTCAAAAAACCGCATTTAAGATTTTATACGACAATAATTTTCTTTATGTATTGATTCGAGCATACGATACCAATCCCGAAAAAATTGTACGTCGATTATCAAGACATGATAGTTTTGAAGGCGATTGGGTTGAAATTAATATTGATAGCTACCACGACAAACGAACAGCATTTTCGTTTACTGCATCAGCATCGGGTGTTAAAGGCGATCAGATGGTTTCGAATGATGGCGACAGATGGGACTCTACGTGGGATCCTATTTGGTACTTGAAAACAAGTATCGATAACGAAGGCTGGATTGCTGAAATGAAAATCCCAATAACTCAATTGCGTTTTAATAACAACACTAGCGAACAAATATGGGGAATACAAATAAATCGTAGATTCTTTCGTAATGGAGAAAAATCTCATTGGTCATATTTCTCACAAGATCAATCGGGTTGGGTTCGTCATTTTGGCGAACTTCGAGGAATTAAAAATCTTAAACCCAAAAAACAAATCGAAATATCGCCATATATCGTAGCTAAACAAGAAAACTACGAAAAAGAAAGTAATAATATATATAAAAAAGATGGGGTTGACCGAAGTTTGGGTTATGGTGTTGATGGAAAAATAGGAATAACTAACGATTTTACTCTTGATTTTACAATAAATCCTGATTTTGGGCAAGTAGAAGCCGATCCTTCAGAAGTAAACCTTACTGCTTTCGAATCGTATTTTAGCGAAAAAAGACCTTTCTTTATCGAGGGTAGAGAAATTACTTCATTTCAGATTTCGAGCGGAGGAAATTCTTACTCGCGAGACAATTTATTCTATTCGCGACGAATAGGGCAGGCCCCGAGCTATGATCCTGATTTAGATGATAACGAATATCAAGACAGACCCAATAATACAACCATTTTAGGGGCGATGAAACTTACCGGAAAAACAAAAAACGGATTATCGATAGGGATTATCGAAAGCCTAACAGCAAAAGAAAAAAACGAAATATATAATGCCGATACAAAAACCAAAAGAAAAGAAACAATAGAGCCTCTTTCAAATTATTTTATATCTCGTATCCAGAAAGATTTAAATAACAACAATACAATTATTGGAGGAATGCTTACAGCAACAAATCGCGATATAGACAATAACGACTCGGCTCTTAATTTTATTAATACTGCAGCATATACTGGAGGTTTGGATTTTACTCAATATTTTAAAAACAAAAGATATTATTTTTCTTTAAAATATTCTATGAGTCATATTATTGGAAGCGAAGAAGCAATTGCAGAACAACAAGAATCATCTCGTAGATATTTTCAGAGAATAGATAACGACTATACCAACTATGACACAACAAGAACATCGCTAACCGGACATGCTGGAACAATACAAATAGGAAAAAAAGGAGCCAGTAAATGGCGATGGAATTCGTGGGTTACATGGCGATCGCCCGAGTTCGAAACAAACGATGCTGGATATCTTCGGAAATCAGATGTAATATTTCAGGTTTTATGGGCAGGATACAGATGGAACAAACCTTTCGCTGTATTCCGAAATATGAATATAAATTTTAACCAATGGAGCGAATGGAATTTTAACGGAACAAATCTCGAATTGGGAGGAAATGTAAATGCTTGGATGCAATTTAAAAATCACTGGTCGTTGGGAGGAGGCTTGAATTTAAATGCCGAATCATTTTCGAGTACGTTGTTGAGAGGTGGACCTGCAATTAAAACCCCCGGAAGCATTAATTACTGGATAAATATGGAAACTGATAATAGGAAAAAAATCCAATTTTACGCAAATACCGGAACATCATGGGGTTTCGAAAAATCAGCAAAACGGTCGTGGTATGGAATTAACATAACATACCGTCCTTTAGATGCTCTGAAAATAACAGCAGCACCCAACTATTCTCGATCAAATCGAGAGTTGCAATATCTCGATCAAGAAGATAATAAATATGTATTTGCTAAAATTAATCGCAAAACTCTTGATTTAACAATTCGTATTGATTATACCATAAGCCCTAATCTTACTATTCAGTTTTACGGCTCGCCATTTATAAGTGCAGGCGATTATTCTAATCCTAAATATATTACTAATCCTAAAGCTAATAAATTTAGAAACCGATATAGTAATGATATGAGTTGGAGCAATACCAACTACAAAAACGATTATGATTTTAATTTTAAACAATTTAGGGCAAACTTGGTTGCCAGGTGGGAATACAAACCAGGGTCGCGTCTTTATTTTGTTTGGTCGCCAAGTATAACCCACGACGATGATACTACAGGAATATTTTCGTTAAATAAAAACCTAACTCAGCTTTTCGAAACAAATCCTTATACTGTATTTTTAATTAAGTTTTCGTATCGATTTAGCAATTAAAACGACAAATAACTCAAAATAGCAGTCTAAGTCTATATTATTGACTTACTTCGTTTTATTGAGTAACTTGTCT
>JAKSCO010000294.1 GCA_022360575.1 Bacteroidales bacterium
ATATTCTCCACAAGAAATATCAGCTATGGTTCTTCAGAAAATGAAGAAAACAGCCGAAGATTATCTTGGACAAGAGGTTACTGAAGCTGTAATTACAGTTCCAGCTTATTTTAACGATTCTCAGCGTCAGGCTACTAAAGAGGCTGGAGAAATAGCAGGTTTAGATGTGAAACGTATTATCAATGAACCTACAGCAGCTTCATTAGCTTATGGTTTAGATAAAAAAGATAAAGAAATTACTGTTGCTGTTTTTGATTTAGGTGGTGGTACTTTCGATATCTCTGTATTAGAATTAGGCGAAGGTGTTTTCGAAGTAAAATCGACAAATGGAGATACTCACTTAGGTGGAGATGATTTCGATGAGGTAATTATGAATTGGTTAGCCGAAGAATTTATTAAAGACGAAGGAATTGACCTAAGAAAAGATCCTATGGCTTTACAAAGATTAAAAGAGGCTGCCGAAAAAGCAAAGATTGAATTATCAAGCTCTACCAACACCGAAATTAATCTTCCTTATATAATGCCTGTTGATGGAGTACCAAAACACTTAGTTAAATCTTTATCAAGATCTAAGTTTGAACAATTAGCAGATACTTTAATTCAGAATACATTAGCACCTTGTAAAAATGCTTTAAAAGATGCTGGATTAAATCCATCAGATATTGATGAGGTGATCCTTGTTGGTGGTTCTACTCGTATTCCTGCTATACAAGAAGTTGTTGAGAAATTTTTCGGAAAAAAACCTTCGAAAGGAGTTAATCCTGATGAGGTTGTTGCTGTTGGTGCTGCTATTCAAGGTGGTGTATTAACCGGAGATGTAAAAGATGTATTGTTATTAGATGTTACTCCATTATCGTTAGGTATTGAAACAATGGGTGGTGTATTTACTAAATTAATCGAGGCTAATACAACTATTCCTACTAAAAAAGCAGAAACTTTTACTACAGCTGCCGACAATCAACCATCAGTAGAAATACATGTGTTGCAAGGAGAAAGACCTATGGCAAAAGATAACAAAACGATTGGTCGTTTCCATTTAGATGGAATTCCACCAGCACCTCGTGGAGTACCTCAGGTTGAAGTTTCGTTTGATATCGATGCTAATGGTATTATTAACGTAACAGCTAAAGATAAAGCAACTAATAAAGAACAAAGTATTCGTATTGAGTCTTCGTCGGGATTAACAGATGAAGAAATTAACAGAATGCGCGAAGAGGCTAAAGCTAACGAAACTGCCGATAAAGAAGCTCGCGAAAAAGTAGATAAAGTAAATGCTGCTGATAGCTTAATTTTCTCTACAGAAAAACAGTTAAAAGAATTTGGGGACAAATTGTCAGCTGACAAAAAAGCAAATATCGAAAAAGCTTTAGCTGACTTAAAAGAATCTCACAAAAAGCAAGACTTAACTGATTTAGAAGCAAAAACTGAAGCTTTAAACAATGCTTGGAAAGAAGCATCAGAAGAAATGTATAAAGCAACGCAAGAAGCAGGAGCACAGGCTGGAGGTAACCCTGAAGGCGCTCAAGCTGAGCAACCAGCAGGTGATGCTAAAAAAGATGACGAAGTAACTGATGTTGATTTTGAAGAAGTAAAATAAAAATACAACATAAAAGATAAGAAAAGCTCTCGTAATCGAGAGCTTTTTTTGTATCTGCTTTTTATTTATTTTTGTATAAACAGGCTTTATAAAACAGTTTGTTTCCGAGATAATTGTGAAAATCTAATGTTATTTAAGTTTAATTTAAAACATATTCTTGTGAAAAGAAAAAATATACTACTAACAGGAGTTGTCATGTTTCTTATGGCTGCTTATTCTGGAGCTCAAAACACGAATCAGTATAATGTTATAGATAAGAATGGCAACAAACAGGGATATTGGGAAAAGAAATATCCTAATGGTAAGGTTAAATACACATGTAATTTTAAAGATAACAAACCTGTCGGTTTGTTGAAAAGATTTGATGAAAAAGGAAATCTTAAGGCAGAGATGAACTATGTAAAAGGTTCGGATAAGGTATATGCTAAATTATATTATCCTAATGAAGTATTACAAGCCGAAGGTTATTTTATTAATAAAAATAAAGATAGTATCTGGCATTATTATTCAATAGATCGATACCTTATTAATAAAGTTCCTTTTGTAAACAACAAGAAACATGGCGAAGAGCATAAGTTTTACGAAGATGGTAATTTATATGAAAAGTGCAATTGGGAAAATGGATTGAAACATGGTTTGTGTTCCAGATATTATCAAGAAGGAAAAATAATGAGCCAAATGGCTTATTCGAGGGGTAAATTAGATGGAGTGTATACCATATATGGATTACGAAATAATATCTTAATACAAGGGAAATACATAAATAATAAAAGAGAAGGTTCGTGGTTCTATTATAAAAATTCGGGCGAAATTGAAGCAGAAATTAAATATACAAATGGCGTTGCTGATAATGAATCTGAATTAAGGCGATTAGAACATGAGCGTATAGAACAACTTCAAAAAAACAAGGGCAAGATTAAAGATCCCCGAGATGCAATGTATGGTTTGTAAACTAGTGATTCTTTTGTAAAATAGGTATCTTTATAGTAGAAACTAAAATAGCTATTATGAAGATATTATATTTTATTATACTACTATTTCTTCCTGTTTCTGCATTTACGCAAGTATCAATCAATAAATACAGGTTGTATCTTAACGATAAAGATAACAATGCATATAGAATTGAAGCTCCCGAGGAATTCCTTTCTTCTAAATCTATACAGCGTAGAACAAGGTATAACATTGGTATAAATTATTCTGATTTACCTGTAAGCGAATTTTATTTAGATAGCTTAGAGCAGTTAGGTTTAGAAATCAAAAGTAAATCGAA
>JAKSCO010000147.1 GCA_022360575.1 Bacteroidales bacterium
GGACGCTCATTTTTCTGATTATTTTAAAGAATTAAAGCATTATTTGCAAAAAAGTTACAGTTGATAACAAGATTGAGCTTAGGGGACTATAAAAATTAAGCATTAACTGCTCAAATGCTTCAGGGGAGGGTCAAATCGTACGGGGAACACTAAAATCAAGGCTTTCGATTAATACCAAATTATGAGTTTGAATCTATTTTTCTGAAAATATCCAATACTGTTTAAGGAAATTATATAAGCTACAAATTATCGTGCCATGATTTTCGTTTATCATACTTCAGTAAATCACGTAAAGTCGATCCCAATACATTGATCTGAAATGAATAACTTTGCATCACACCTACAGGAATCCAAGAAAAACGCATCTCCCAACAATGTAGTTTACGATGTATATTTATCGATGATGTTGTTAAACTCTTTTCTTCAATATCAAAGTTTGCTCTAAAACTAATTTTCCAATTTTCAGTCAAACTAAAATCACCATTTAATCCTAAGGTTTGAGTAACATTAGGTTCAAAAGCCGGTTTCGAATATATAAACTTATAATCTACACCTAAATTCCAAGGAATATCGAAATCGACATAAGTTACAGCCAACTGTTGTTGATCTAATAATTCTTGTGTTTTAGAATTTTGCCCAGGAAGATTGGTTTGCCCCAAAGCAGAATTCGCAACCTGCCCCGAAGAATTTTCATTATCGGCAGCTCTCGAATTTAATTTAAAACTAAAAGAAAGATCAAATCGTTCTAAACGACCTAGTCGTCTTATCCAAGCTTTACCATGAGTATTCTTCCAGTGCGATTGATTAATTACTTTTCCTTCTTCGTTAAGAGCATAAGGATTTATAGTTCCTCCAAAATTTAAATTCAATTTATTCTTAAACAAAGTTGTTTGCCCCCTAAGACCTATAGAAGCCCAATTAAGTGTATCTGCAAAAAGATTATAACTTGTGTTAAGATTAAAACTTTTTAACAACACAATCTTTTTTACTACCTCGCCAGTATCGCTTTTAGTACGAATTTTCATTTCTAAATTATTGCTCAAACCTAATGTTATAGAACCACTTTCGCCAGGAGCTACAGGTAATTTATAAAGCCCTGTTTCATAAATAGAAATATCTTTCCCCGAAATATCGTCGTGATAATAATATTTATCAACCATACCCCCTAAATCTGGAACATATGAAATTCCGAAAGATGGAGTAACAACATGTCTCACAGCTACAATTTTTGAATTTGGATTAGTAAAACGATACATTCCATAAACATTAGGACTAGCACTTAACGAAACTGACGGACATATTACATGGGCATAATTAAATTCATCAACCTGTCTACGATCTAAAACAGTAATTGCTTTCCCTTTCGAATCAACAGTGTCTCTTTTCGAAAACACAGTTTTCTCAGTAAATAAAACTCCCGTATAATTGGCACTCGGAGAAATATTAAAATATTTTAAAAACTTAATATTAGTACTTAAAGGAATATCGTGTTGAAATCCATTTTCAAAATCAGAGAATTTAGTCCCGTTAAAAAGCAATGTATCGGTAGTAGTGATTTTGTTTTCCATCTTAGCCGAATACTGAAATTGAATATTTTCGTACCATTTAATATCTCCAGATGATTTTTTTCTTTTAAATGGATACTGCCTATCTACATTAAAAGTCATCGTAGGCAATGTTAAATTCACAACATCAGCATTGGTATTCTGACTATGTCTTAAATTTGCAGTAAGATGAAAAGGTCTCCCAATCCAATTTTTCTTTAACGAAATACTCGAACTCTTCTGGTTATTTATTCTTTGCTCTACAGTTTTACTATTTAATTCATCAAACGAAGAAGTACTATAATCTACCGATGCCGAAAAGTTAAACGAAGGATTTGCTTTCGAATCTTGCGAGTGAGTCCACTGAATCCTCATATCTTTTCTATTACGATAATCTGGTTCGCCTATTTCGCCTGCCTTAAAATTAGTATACATAAAATTAAAACTACTACTAAACTTATATCGCTTTACATATCGATATTTTAAACTACCACCCCAAGATCCTTTCGAATATATTTCTCCTGTAGCAGCCAAATCCATCCTATCATTTATCCTAAAATAATAACCTCCTTCTCTTAAAAAAAAACCTCTTCGACGTTCTTCTCCATATTTTGGGACAATAAGTCCCGAAGAAAGTTCTTTTTTATTCGGAAATAAAGCAAACGGAACTCCTATAAACTTTATCGGAATATCAAACATAACCAAATATGCAGGTCCCGAAATAATTTTATCGTTCGGGACAACTTTGGCTTGTGTCATATGCAAATAAAAATGTGGATGCTCTAAATCGCAAGTAGTATATTTTCCATCACCTAATAAGAAACTATTATCTTCTAATTTTTTAGTTCTTTCGCTATGCAAAAAAGATTCTTGCTCTTCGGTAAACACATCTTCAATGTATCCTTGTTTTGTTTTGAAATTATATTTTATGGTACGAGCTAAAAATTCATCATCATTTTCCTTAAATTTAGGCTTCCCCTGAAGAACTCCTGCCGAATCGAGAACACCTTTCGCAAAAACAATATTCTTTTGTTGATCATATTCTATATAATCAGCCTCAAGCACTATCGATTCGTACTCAACTTTGGCTTTTTTATATAAAAAAACTTTCTTCGAATCATTTGATAAAACAATAGAATCTGAAGCTTCATAAACAACTTTCGAATCTAAAATACTATTCCCCTTTCGCGATACCGTATCAACCTTAACAGAATCATTCTTAACAAGAATATCCGGTGCAAACAATGAATCTGAAACTATATCTCGTCTAATTGTATCACCCAAAACAAAACCCTCTGATAAAATATCATTCCCCGACAAAGAATCTAACCTTGTCTCATCATTTTTATTATCAATACTTTTTATCTGGGCATAGTTATTGATTGGCGAAAAAACAATTACTACGATAAGAAAAAGGAAATATGTAAATTTTAAATACAATTTTATTATACTATTTTTGTGCAATTATGTTATATTTTTTGAGCTCCAAAACTAATTAAAATATTGTTTACATTAATAATCAAGATTGACTTTATGACGATTTTTTTAAAACAAATAAAATACCAAATAGTTATTTTCTTATTGATTATTATTAAGTTGATCTTATTTTCAGATGCTTATGCTCAAGAAACAAAACAATATAAGTTAAAAACTGTAGTAATTGACGCCGGACACGGAGGAAAAGACTCAGGAACCAGAGGCAGATATACTCTAGAGAAAAATGTAGCTTTAGCTATTGCATTAAAATTAGGAACCTATATCGAAGAAAACATCCCCGATGTTAAAGTTATTTATACCCGAACTACAGATACATTAATATCTTTTGACGAACGCACGGGTATTGCAAATCGAAACAATGCCGACTTATTTATATCAATCCATTTAAATGGAGTAAAAAATAATCCAAAAGTATACGGAACAGAAACTTTTGTTATGGGATTGCACAAAACACAGAGTAATTTTGAACTAGCAAAAAAAGAAAATTCAGCAATCCTTTTCGAAGATGATTATACTACAAAATACGAAGGATTCGATCCCCAATCGGCCGAATCGTACATTATATTTTCCTTTCTACAAAACACCCATTTAGAGCAAAGTTTAAACTACGCAGCTTTTGTCGAAGACGAATTTGCCTCAAGAGCTCTTCGTAAAAGTCGAGGAGTAAAACAAGCAGGGTTTCTTGTTTTATGGAAAACAACAATGCCCAGTGTTTTAATCGAAGCTGGATTTTTGAGCAACCCTCGCGAAGAAAAATTTCTTAAAAGCAAAAAAGGTCAAGAATATATTGCATCAGCAATATACAGAGCCTTTAAACGCTATAAAAACAATATCGAGGAAAAAAGTCATTTTATAGCTAAAGTCGATTCTTCTGTAGAAAAAACAAGCAATACTATTTTTTATAAGGTGCAGATAGCATCTTCGAAAAAACCCATTAATACATCAAAATTATTTAAGGGCTTTAAAGACATTATCGAAATTAAGTATAATAATATATATAAATATGCCGTTGGTTCGTTCACGAATTATTCAGAAGTTTTAAATTATAAAAAAACTCTTGAAAAGAAATTTCCAGATGCTTTTATAATTGCAACAAAGAATGGAAATTTAATTCCTCTGAACAAGGCCTTAAGAATTAATAAGAATTAGCACTCATGAAACTAAAAAAGGAAGCAAAAGTAGGTATTATTGCAGTAACAATTATTACATTTTCAATTTGGGGATATAATTTTCTTAAAGGAAAAAATTTATTATCAAATAACGCCATTTATTATGCTATATACAATAACATTGATGGATTAGAAGAGGCAAGCCCTGTTACAGTTAGTGGGTTTAAAATCGGAATTGTCGAATCAATTAAACTTCATAAAGATCGTCAAAATAAAATTATCGTTAAATTTTCTGTTAAAGAGAAAGTGAAACTACCAAAAGGGAGTAAAGCTATTATTGTTTCAGAATCAATTCTTGCTGGCAAAGCTTTAAAAATTGAATTTTCTGATTCAAAACAATATCATTCTTCAAAAGATACCATTAATGGTTCGCTCGAAAAAGATATACTTAGCGACATCTCTAATGAACTTTTACCAGTAAAAAATAAAATAGAACACTTAGTTGTTTCTATAGATTCAGTATTAAGTATTTTTGACACCAAACGAAAAAATAGCTTAAAAGAATCACTTGATAACATCAATAAGATCACTACAAATTTCAATCAATTACTTGATCCTAGAAACTCGAAACTATCAAAGATGTTAGCTAATATTGAATCAATAACAAACAACCTTAATAAGAACAATCAACAAATCACTAACATCCTTAATAATTTTTCAAACATAAGCGATTCTTTAAATCAAGGAAATTTGAAGAATACACTTCTAAACGCAAATAAAACACTAACAGAATTTAGTCAGATAGCTCAAAAAATAAATAAAGGAGAAGGTAGTATTGGTTTATTAGTAAATAACGATTCGCTTTACTATAATCTTAATAGCCTTGCTTCGAATATAGACAGCTTGGTAATTGACCTAAACAAGAACCCTAAACGATACGTTCATTTTTCTTTATTTGGAAAAAAATCCAAATAAATCACATCTTATTATTTAGATCAAATACAAATAATTAACTGAAATTAAAATTTTAAAAAAGTATTTAACTAAACTTAATATTTAACTTTAGTTAACTTAGAATAAACAATTAATTAACAATAGCTTAGTGTTCATACAAACAAAAACCCTTGTTTAACAAGGGTTTGAGATTATTTTTCAAAAAACCAAAAACTAAACAACTGATATAAAAAATCATATATCTTTTTACAAAAAAGCAATAGTTTTTAGATTTTTTTTTCCTTTTTTTTTTCACAAATTTGTTTAACCAGAAAAATCAATGTAAAATTTTTTAAATATTTGTATGCTAAATGAATACTAAAAATCATCAGGAAATTTGGAGTAATTGTCTAAAAATAATAAAAGACAACGTGCCTTCTATTAGCTATCGAACTTGGTTCGAACCAATAATTCCTCTTAAAATAAATGGAAATATCCTGACCATACAAGTACCTAGCCCATTTTTCTATGAGTATCTCGAAGAACAATACATTGACATTTTACGCAAAACGCTTCGAAAAGAGCTTGGAGAAACGGCTAAGTTAGAGTATAGCGTTGTTATGGAAAATAACATTTATTCTAACCATAAACCACTTACTGTAAAATTCCCAACAAACTATAAATCCGAATTAAAGAACAAACCTGTATCCGTTCCTTTTAATTCAGAAGATGCAAATTCAATAAAAAATCCTTTTGTAATACCCGGAATCAAAAAGCTACATGTTGATCCTCGATTAAATCCTGATAATAATTTTTCTAACTATGTAGAAGGTGAATGTAATAGGTTAGCTCGCTCAGCAGGAAATGCTATCGGAGATAACCCAGGAAACACAGCATTCAATCCGTTATTTTTATATGGAAATTCTGGTTTAGGTAAAACACATTTAGCTCAAGCAATCGGAATAAAGGTAAAGGAAAAGTTTCCTGAAAAAACTGTTCTATATGTAACAGCAAATAAATTTCAAACACAATTTGTTGAATCTGTTCGAAACAATAACAAAAATGATTTTCTGCATTTTTATCAAATGATTGATGTTTTAATTATTGATGATGTACAAGAATTTGCAGGCAAGGAGAAGACTCAAGATATTTTCTTTCACATATTCAACCATCTTCATCAATCAGGAAAACAATTAATACTAACATCAGATAAACCTCCTGTTGAAATACAAGGAATGGAACAACGTTTATTGTCTAGATTTAAGTGGGGTTTATCGGCAGATTTACAAACTCCCGATTTTCAGACAAGGATAGCTATTCTTCGACAAAAAATATACCACGACGGAATTAATATTACAGAAGAAGTTATTGAATATATCGCCTCACATGTTACATCTAATGTTAGAGAACTTGAAGGGGCTCTAATTTCACTACTAGCACAATCAACTTTAAATAAAAAAGAAATAACATTAGAGCTTGCAAAACAGATGATCGACAGGCTTGTTAAAAATTCGAAAAAAGAAATTTCAGTTGATTACATACAAAAAGTAGTTTGCGATTATTTTAATCTATCAACTGATTTATTACAATCGAAAACACGAAAAAGAGAAATTGTTCAGGCACGACAGATAGCCATGTATTTCTCAAAATCTCTAACAAAATCATCATTAGCTTCGATTGGAGCTATGATCGGAGGAAAAGATCATGCCACTGTTTTACATGCATGTAAAACAGTCAATAACCTAATAGATACCGATAAAAGATTTAAAGGTCAAGTTGAATCTATTGAAAAAAAGTTAAAAGTTTAAGTTCTCAAAAAAAGTCCTTTAAAATTTAAAGGACTTTTTTAATATTTGTATTTACATTATTACTTATTCAATAGTTTCTTACTCATTGCATCTGCAATTACTTTACATTGTTCAAAAGCTGTATCATCAGGAATTCCTTTTATGTCAACAGGATCTGCTACTAAATCCCATTGTATCTTTTCTTGAAACTTATGCAAGTTCTTAACTCCTCCCCCATTCCAACTATACGAACCAAACAAACCTAGCAAATGATTTTTGACTCCCATATGCTCCAATGTTCTGGTCAAATTCTCAACAGAAGGTAACATTGCCGAATTGTAAGCACTACTACCTAAAATAACTCCCTTGTATTTCCATATCTCATTAATTAAATACGACAAATGAGTTTTTGAAGCATCATGAACTCTAATTTTTTTAATTCCTTGTTCCGATAATTTTCTAGCTATAAAATCAGCTAACTTAGCTGTATTTCCATACATTGAGCCATATATAATAACCACACCATCTTCGGTTTCATAATTACTCCATTTATTATACAGGGATAATACTTTTTTTGCATTTTTTCGCCAAATAGGCCCATGAGTAGCACAAACATATTTAACTTCTACACCTTCGAGCTTTTTGAAAGCCTTCTGAACCATATTACAATATTTCCCAACAATATTTGAAAAATATCGACGCATATCTGCTTCGTAATACTCTTCAAACTCAATTTCATCATCAAAAACACCTCCATCTAAGGTTCCAAAACTACCAAAAGCATCCCCCGAGAATAATATTTTATCTGTCAAATCATAGGTCATCATTGTTTCGGGCCAATGCACCCAAGGAGTCATTACAAATTTTAATTTATGATATCCTAAGTCCAATTCATCATTATCTGCTATTTCAAACCAATTTTCTTTGAACCCGAAATATGATTCAACAATTTTGAAGGTTTTTAGATTTCCTACTAATTTTACATTAGGATACTTATTTACAACCATTCTTATAGAACCCGAATGGTCTGGCTCCATATGATTTATTATTAAATAGTCTAACTCTCTACCATTTAATATTCTCTCTATCTTTTCAAGATAATCTTCGGAAGAACCATACTCTAAAGTATCTAATAGTGCCGTTTTTTCATCAACAATTAAGTATGAATTGTATGAAACCCCATTAGGAATAGGCCACATATTCTCAAACAACTCAGTTCTCCTATCATTTTCTCCTATCCAATATACCTTTTCAGTTACTTTAATAATATTATGCATCGTAAGTTTATGTTAAATTTTACACCTATATTGCAAATCTAATACAAAAAAATGAATGAGGAGTTCAATATATTATTGCCTTTGTAGTAGCTCTTTATTATTATTTCAGCTCGGAATTTAATGGATATTTTAAATTGACTGTAGAATCAAGCATTGCTTTAACAGAACCTACTAATATTTTTGCCTCAACTAGCACAGGAACCCGATTTAAATCATCACTAATCCAAACAAGTAAATCTTCGCCTCCCTTAAAAATAGTCCCTTCAATTAATAATGCTGAAATTTTTATTGTCTTGAAAATTCGTTTATCGTAAGTTTTTATAGTTTCTCTTCCTAAATAGCGTATGTAGAGGTTAAAAATTTCATTATCAATAATCATTTTTATCGGAATAATATCATTAATTTGATATTTACTAAAGTCCAAATTACGGACAAGATAGACTCCCGAAACCACATCATATATTTTATTTCGAAACTCCAATGTATCTGCCTTATAACCCCTATAAGTATTTTGAGTTTTCGAATAAATTAGATTTTTACCATAGTCGAACTCGAAACTATTTTGTACTTTATATCCATTCTCAAAAGTATTTCGTGTATAATATAATGGGTGAAAGTTCTCCTTGCTTGTATATGACTGAAAGGAATCTCGAACCTTGAAAATCCAATCATATGAAGGTAAACTCCTCCCAAAGCAATAAAAATGATAAACATCTTGATTTTTATATTTTGTTTCTGAAATATTAAATTCAACATGCCCTGCTTTTATCCATAAAAATCCCCAATTGTATGCTGCTTTATAAGTTATTCGTTCGGACGAATTAAAAACAGGAAACTCTTTAAGAACATTTTGTGCATTTACTATAAAACCAATGCTAAAAAATAAGTAAGAGAAGAAGAACTTAATTGTATTTGACATCATCCTCCCAGTTAATAATCCCAAAAACCAAAAGGAGAGTATATATCATAATTAATTCGATTATTAAAAGGATTGTTGTATGCTGGATTTAAACCATTCGAGAATCTATATTGAAAATTAAAGTTCACATTATCGGTAATTTTATAATCAAACCCTAAAGACATCGTTTTGTAATCTTTATCGTAAGTTCTACTATCAAAATTGTCAAAAATTGATTGATTTTTAAAATAAGCACCATCGCCATAAATCCCAAACTTTTCTGTTAATTGATAATGAGCCGAACCATGAATTCCATAATTATTCGGCGAGAAACTATTGAAATATGGGGCACCGCCTCCAAATTGATTTTGAAGACCATTGAAGTTATTTCGGACAAGCACTGTCCCAATGTTAAGTTTTAATCTCGAATTTACATAATAATCAATAGAAGGAGCAATGTACGAACTCATAAGAGATGTATTATTTCCTAAACGCCCAAAACGAGTTCCTACAGAAACAGAGTAGGATAATTTATTAATTCGTTTTATTTCAGATAAATTCTTTTTGTTGTCGTCTTTAGCAAAAAAAGCAGAATCTACTGGTCGGTAATGCTTAGGTAACAAAGGAAATACCTGTGCTTGAACTGAAATATTAAATATGAATATACTTATTATAAATAGAATTGATTTCATCTGTCTACATTTTTATAGTTTATAATATACTCTCATCCATCTATCTTCTCTACAATTAGCTTTTTTATTGCTCATTTGCTGTCATTTGTAAACCTTCATAATTTTATTTTCTAATAATAAACTAAAAAACACACAAGCAATAAATCATATCTGCATATGCATTAAGATCAATTTATTTTGAAGGTTTCATTATCGTATTCGCTAATAAATAATAATGTTATAGTGCGAATTTAACGAATTTGTTTGTAATTTCTACCATACAAACACAATCCGAACAAAAAATCAGACTAATTCTCCCTTAAAACAAACTCATCATATTCGATTTCAAAACGAAGCTTATGTTTCGATTCTTCTTGAGCTAAACTTAAAAACACATCTTTTATAGCCTTATTGCTAACTTTATTTGCCAAAGTTGTATATAGTTTGAATGCTGCTTTTTCTTTACTCATAGCAAGAATTAATGCATCTTGATAATTCATGTCAGCAGAAGGCTTTATATCTATTATGTAATCTGCAATTTTTAAATCAATTATATTCTCTTTTTCTAGTTGATATGCTTCTTCGTGCTTTATTTTTGTTAAACGAGCTTTATGAGCAATCTCTTCTTGAGCAAATAAAGTAAAAACCTCTTGCATATCCTTTGTTTTTGCTTTTTGTGCCAATGAATTATAAAAATCAACAGATTCTTGTTCTGCATTAATTGCAAACTCAAGAACTTCATTTATCGAATTAAATTTTTCCATTTACTATATTTTTGATTTTGTACTAACTCCTTGTATATCTTTCTTGACTTACACCTTTTTACTTTCACTCAAATCACTTTCTTAAGATCTTTTTCAATTCATTTTCAACGAAAGTTATAATCACTCTATTATATTCTACAATTGTTTCGAGTGATTTGTTTATAAAATTTACCCCCATCAAACAAAAAAGTTTAATGGGGGTCTTTTTTCATTTTAATATTTGATATATCAAATTAGTTTTTTAATACCTCGTCAAAATGTTCGTCGAAATATTTCACTACATTATCACAACCATATTTAAATAATTTATTCATATTCTCAGTTTCGGTATAAATAAATTGATGGTTATCATCTTTGTCTATAGTTCCTAATATTTCAAACATTTCAGTTCTAATATCTTCAACTGTTTCAATTTTAGTTTCACTCAATAAATTCAAGATTTGAATCAATTGCTTATAATTCTCAATCTCGATTTTACCTTCAACTTGTTTTTCGAACAATTGAATATTTCGCTGAGTATTAGTAAAGCTACCCGATGTTTCGACAGCAAATGTAGCAGGTAAAATCAGGTTTGCTTGCTTAGCAGTTTCTGTCATAAAGTAATCTTGTACAACAACAAATTCGGCATTAGCAAACCATTGCTGAACATTCTCTAAATCATTTGCACATCCAACAGGATCTTCGCCAAAAATATAGAATTTCTTAATTAAACCTTCGTTTAATAAATCTCTCATACATTTAGCATTTTGCTCTGGCATTTCTGACAAACCCCAACGTTTAGCTAAATTATCTGCATATTTTTGATCTGATAAAGAAACGTTTCCAACTCCATTTTTCGATGAAATGCCCATATCAAATAGTCCTTGCGAATTATTCTTTTCTTTCAAAGAAATCAACCCATTAGATGTTTTACCTAATTTACCGGTAATCATTGCTAAGTTAAATAACTCACGACTTACATTTGCCGAAACTTCTTTCTCTGAAAATACAAGAATACCATTGATTTCATTATTATAATGCTTGGCAAAATTTTCGATTTGTTCTTTCGACAATCCTGACTCTTGTATCAGTTGATCGTAATTTTCTTTTGCAATTTGATTTTTATACTCATCGAAATCGGAACAATTGTCATTAATAAACATTGCATTATGCAATCCATTTTCGACTAAGAAATAATTTATAGCTTTTACAAAATGATAATATGATTTTACTTTAATAATATTGTCAACCTTATGCTCTAACGAACTCTTTTCTTTATTTGTTATTAACTCTATTGGAGTATTCTCTGTTTCGCGAGCATTATTTATCATAAAACCAACAACAGGATTATCTTTATTGATTTCTGATCCTAATAAATATATGCGTGAAGCTCCTTTTATTTCGTCGAAAGATGCATTAGCTGTAGAATTTGCAGCATAATGAGATCCTTGTCCTAAATAGTGGAAACTTGAGATATTATTTGTATTTGCACCAACTCGAGCTATTTTCTGGATCATATACATTTCTTCGTTGCTTAGTCTTGCACCAGCGAAGAAACCATTTTCGTTAGAATTAACTTCTTTTATTTCCTCTGCAATTACTTTAAATGCTTTTTCCCAAGTAATTGTTTCGAAATTGCCATCTACTTTCAATAAAGGCTGAGTTATTCGTCTGGTATCGTTCATTACCGGATACCCAAATTTAGAATATCGACAAATATTTCCATCTTTATTTACTTGTCCTTCGGCTCCCTGAGCCTTCCAAACAAATCCTGATTTATGTTGATATTCAACTTCGCAACCTACAGAACAATAATGACACACCGAAGTAGCTTTATCTAACTTAACCGGACCTGGCTTAAATGTTACATTTTCGGTTATAGCCCCTGTAGGACAAGTAGAGATACACAAACCACACGATTCGCAATCGGTTGCTGTAAGAGAATCACCCATACTTGGAGCTACATAAGTATCAAAACCTCTGTCTACTAAACCTAGTGCATTTGCCCCAACAACTTCTTTACAGATACGTACACAACGCGCACAAAGGATACACTTATTATTATCTATCTCGATAAACGGATGAGAGAAATCTAATTCGTGAGCATGATATTCGCCTTCGTATTTTTTCTGATCAGCATCATATTTTGTTGCATATCGTTTTAGATCACAAGTGTGATATTCAGTACACCCACACTCAAGACAACGATTAGCTTCGTGCTTTGCTACTTCTTCGTCGGCATATCCCAGCTCTACTTCTTTAAAGTTTACGCGGTCTTCTGATTCGAGCACTGGCATTTCTTCGCGCATTTGTTTTTGATATCTACCAACAAAATCGTCAGAAGACAATTCTTTAAAATTATCTTTTCTACTGATAAATTCTTTTTCTTCAGGAGCAAGTTCTTCTCCCATTAAAAATTGGTGACAACTGCGACTTGCGATTTTGGCTTGTGCTATGGCTTCGATAATTGTTGCCGGACCAGAAACTCCATCACCTGCAGCAAACATCGATTCAATACCTGTTTGTAAGGTATTCTTATCTGCATCAACATCGCCCCAACGATTAGCTTCTAATTTACCATCGGTAGCATATTTATTTACATCGTCAAGGAAATTAATATTGGTTTTTTGTCCAATTGCAGCTAAAACATAGTCTAATTCAAGTTCGAATTCAGAACCCTCAACAGGTACCGGACGACGACGTCCTGAAGCATCAGCCTCGCCTAATTCCATCTTAAGACAAGTCATTGATTTTAACTTCCCGTTTTCATCTTTATTAACTTTTGATGGATTAGTTAAAAACAAATACTCTACACCTTCAATTTTTGATTCGTGTATTTCGATTGGATTAGCAGGCATCTCCTTTTCTGTTCGACGGTAGATAACATATACCTTTTCGGCACCACAACGAACTGATGTACGACAACAATCCATTGCTGTATTACCACCACCAACAACAGCTACAGTTTTACCTTTGAAATCATATTTTTGACCTGTAAGTTCCATGTTTCGAAGGAAATCAATTCCTGAGAATACATTCTCAGCATCATCGCCTTCGCAACCAATTAAAGTTCCTCGTTGCGAACCTATAGTTAAAATTACTGAGTCGTAGTTTTCTTTCAACTCTTTATAACTAAGGTTATCGCCCAACTTTTTATTATAAAATATGTTTGTTCCTAATTCGGTTACAGCAGCTACTTCTTTATCTAAAATATCGTTTGGTAAACGATACTCAGGAATACCATAACGCAACCAACCTCCAGGATTTGTATTTGCCTCGAATATATCGCACTGATGACCTTTTTGCTGCAAGAAATATGCTGAAGATAATCCTCCAGGGCCAGCACCAATAACAGCTACTTTTTTCCCTGTCGATTCAGCTACCTGAGGAACAAAACGGTTTTCGGAGAATAAATCCTGATCGGCAGCAAATCGTTTTAAGTAATCAATACCTACAGCTGTTCCTTCGTCTAAATTATTTCGACGACAAGCTACCTCACAAGGGCGCACACACACACGACCACAAATAGCTGGCAATGGATTATTTTCTTTAACTAGGCCAATGGCTTCGCTATACAATCCTTTTTCGATTAATGAAATATATCCTTGCACATCAACTCCTGCCGGACATGTTTGCTTACAAGGAGCAACACAATCGGCATAGTGATTACTAACTAACAAATCAAGAGCTGTTTTTCGAGCTTTTTTTACTTTCTCGTTTTCGGTTTCGATCTTCATTCCTTCGCTGATCTTGGTCGAACAAGAAGGCTGCATTCCTCGCATTCCTTCAATTTCGACAACACAAACAAAACATGACGAGAAAGGTTTTAATCTAGGATCGTTACACAAAGTAGGTATTTCGATTCCGTTTCGTTTAGCTACCTGGAGTATAGTTTCTCCGGGGTTTCCTTTTAGGTTTTTTCCGTTAAGAATTATATTTATTTGATCGCTCATTTTCTTTTTAATTTTGTTCAATTAAACTTATCCTTGTTTGATTACGATAATACAATTGCATCAAACTTACATTTACTATAACACATACCACACTGAATACATGCATCCTGACGGATATTATGTACTTCCTTTCTTCCTCCATCGATTGCATTAACCGGACAGTTTTTAGCACATACAGTACAACCAGTACATTTATCCGGATTGACTGTATAGGTAAGTAATTTCTTACAATTTTTTGCAGGACATTTTTTATCCTTAATATGAGCTTCGTATTCGTGTCTGAAATACTTTATAGTAGTTAAAACCGGATTTGGTGCTGTTTGTCCTAATCCGCAAAGAGTGTTATCTTTTATTTGATATGCTAATTCTTCTAATTTTTCTATATCACCTTCTTGACCTTCGCCTTCGGTTATTCTGGTAAGAATTTCTAACATTCGTTTTGTTCCTACACGACAGAAAGTACATTTTCCGCATGATTCTTTTCGTGTAAAATCAAGGAAAAATCTAGCAATATCTACCATACAAGTGGTTTCGTCCATTACTACCATACCACCCGAACCCATAATTGCTCCGGTAGCATTTACCGAGTCGTAATCGACAATAGTATCGGCTAGATGTTCAGGAATACAACCTCCCGAAGGGCCACCTAACTGTACGGCTTTAAATTTTTTGCCTCCTGTAATTCCTCCTCCTAACTTAAATATGATATCGCGAATAGAAATACCCATAGGAACCTCAACAGAACCACCATGATTAATTTTTCCTGTTAAAGCAAATACTTTTGTTCCTTTACTTTTTTCGGTTCCGTATTTAGAAAACGATTCGGCGCCATTTAATAAAACATATGGGATATTAGCAAATGTTTCTACATTATTAATATTCGAAGGTTTACCCCATAATCCGGCTTCGGCAGGGAATGGTGGACGTTTGCGAGGCATTCCGCGTTCGCCCTCGATAGATGCCATTAAAGCGGTTTCTTCGCCACAAACAAAAGCTCCAGCACCTTCTTTTACATATAAGTTAAAATTAAAACCTTTAACTCCCATAATGTCTTTTCCAAGATATCCTTTCTTTTCTGCTTGTTCGATAGCAATATTTAAGCGTTTAATCGCTAAAGGATACTCGGCACGACAATAAATAACACCTTCGCTGGCACCAATAGCATATGCTCCAATGGTTAATCCCTCGATTACAGCATGAGGATCGCCTTCTAACAAGGATCTATCCATAAATGCTCCCGGGTCACCTTCGTCGGCATTACATATAATATATTTTTGCTCGGCTTTGCTATTGTAAGCAAATTTCCATTTCATTCCGGTAGGGAATCCTCCTCCTCCCCGACCACGAATACCCGAATCGAGCACTGTTTGTATTACTTTTTCTTGAGAAATTTCGCCTTGAAGAATTTTTCGTATCGCTTCATATCCTTTTGCGTCTTCGTATTCTTGAATATTTTCAGGATCGATAACACCACAATTCCTAAGTGCTATTTTTACTTGTCCATTCCAGAACGAATCATCCTCGTTTTCGAACAAATCGCTTTTTACGATATACTCTTTTACAGGCTCACCCTGTTTTAAATGCTTATCAAAAATTTCTACAGCTTTTTCCTCGTTAACTTCTCCGTATAAATACGAACCTGTTTCATCAATTAATTCAACAAGAGGCTCGCGATAACACATCCCGATACATCCTGTTTTTTTGATCTCGATATCTAAGTTTTCGATATTTTGTAAAGCTTTGAGCTTATCGTATACTTTATTAGCTCCGGCAGCAATTCCACAACTTGCCAATCCGACTAAAACTTTTGTTTTTTCCATAATTCCTTTAGATTCTTTTTGGCTTGTGTTAATTACTTTCTTTAATTTTTATCTCTTTAATGATTTTCACGGCCTGCTTATCGGTAAGCTTACCATAAGTTTCGTCTCCAATCATCATAACAGGAGCTAAAGAACAACATCCCAGACAAGCAACCGACTCTAAGGTAAATAAATTGTCTTCGGTAGTTTCGCCATCTTTTATTCCTAAGGTTTCTTCCAGAGCATCCGAAACAGCAGTAGCATTCTGCACGTGACAAGCTGTTCCGTGACAAACTTTCACAATATGCTTACCTACCGGATTCAATCTAAACTGGGTATAGAATGTAGCCACTCCATACATATCGCTTAGTTTTAATCCTGTTGTTTCTGATATTTTCTCAAAGGCTTCTTTCGGAATATATCCATATATAGCTTGTGTCCCTTGCAAAATAGGAATAAGATTCCCCCTCTTGTTTCTGTATTTCTCGATCAACGAATCTATTAACGTCAAATCGACAGAAGTTGAATTGTTAACTTCTTTTTCTTGTATTATTCTCTTAATTCGCATAGTTCAAAAATGCTTGTATTATAAATTTAATTTAGGTTTCTAAAAACGAGCTCAATATTAAAACATTGATTTATTAATAACAAAACTTATTATATGTCTTATAATATCATGAGCTAAAGCTTAATAAAACCAAGTATCTTAATAATTATTTAAATTCAATCTAATTATCACTTACGCTTTAAAACACTTTTTGTGGTAACCAAACCACAAATATCAACTATTTAACGAAAAATACATAACCAAAAATCTAGTAATACCAAATGTATTTTTTATTTGGTTAAACTGAAGATAGATGGTAGTTTAGATGGGTTCCTAAGCAGTTTAGATGGGCTCCTAAGCAGTTTAGATGAGTTCCTAACAGTTAAAATGGGCTCCTAAGTAGTTTAGATAAGCTCCTAGAGGTTAAAATGGACATCTTGGCAGTTAAGTAGGCTCCTAAGAGTTAAAATGGGTTCCTAAAAGTTGGAACGGACATTTTGGCAGTGTTTTTAATATTTTAAATTTTAAGTGAAAACAAAGAATAAAAAATCCTTCAATTTAATAAGCAAATGTGTGTCTTATACCAAATGAATTTCAAGATGAGTGATAATAATCTCAGTGCAACATAAAACACTGAATTGTAATTGGAAAACCTTCTCGCACGCGTGCGAGAAGGTTTTCCAATTACAATTCAGTGTTTTATGTTGCACTGAGATTATTATCACTCATCTTGAA
>JAKSCO010000293.1 GCA_022360575.1 Bacteroidales bacterium
AATGCCGGTTTTTTTATTTGTAAACTTGTCTGCTTATATTCTTTTGTGGCAAGACAAAAGAACGTATATAATTTGTGTAGCTTTACAATTGACCTAAACGCAACAAAAAATACTATATTTGGCTTTTAAAAAAAAGCATAAACCTTGTTAAGCAAATTCGATACTATCAATAGTACTTGTTCTTCTCAACTAGCCACATGGTTCAACCCCGACCCAATGATGGAGAAATACCACAACTATACTCCTTATAATTATTGCTTTAATAATCCGATTACTTTTGTTGATCCTACAGGGCTGGATCCTTTATATGGAGAAGCTGCTCAAAATCTTTTTAGGTGGATGCAGGCTAATTCAGGAGCTGGGATTTCAGAAATAGATAGAGTTGCCGAAGGTATTCGTATTGTGTATGGTCCAGGAGGATGTGAAGGACTTTCAATGGCTAATCGAATGGGAAAGGTATTTGCTAATGCAGGAATTAACCTGCAAGGTGTAATATTCGAATTTGATGGAACTTCATTTGTGATTTCAACGCAAAACAAACTGTTTAGTGTTGTAGAAGAAACAGGGACAATTGGTGATAAGGCTAAGGTTAAAGCACAAGCTACAGGAGATGACTTTGGTTGGAATGATGTCGCAAATAACGCATTTAATGTTGTAAATGAGGCTGGTAGTAGCTCTAAGGCAATTTTAGAAAATAGAGGTAAGTACATGCCACGAGGGCGAATTTATAAAATAAATAAGCCAGTTACAGTACGAACACCTATTGTAAATATTAATACAACATCTAAAGTACTAAATGTAACTCGTGTAGCTGGGAAAGTTTGTTTTGTTGCAGGAGTTGTTACTACTGGTATTTCAGTTTTTGATGATATTGATAATGGTAATTACTATAGTGCAGGTACGAGAACTGCAGTGTATGGAGTTGCAGCTGGAGCAGCATTTATTCCAGTTGTAGGTTGGGGTGTTTCAATTGGAATTGGGGTCGCTGATACAATATGGGGAGATCAATTCTATGAGTGGGTCGAAATAAAAATGGGAGATTAAAAAATGATAGTTTATGATTATTTATTTTATAAAAGTTACATTTTGGCAAAACGTTCAAGGAATTTTGATGATATGCCAATATTGGGTGGAATTATCTTTGTGATTGCCTGTGTGATGTTTAATATTTTTGCAATTACTCAAGTGCTTGAGAGGGTTGGAATATTTGATGTGGAATTTCAGAAAAAATACAAATTTCCATTTGCTCTTGTATTAGTAGGAATAATATTAGGTTATTATTTATTTAAAGGTAGATACAAAAAAATAATAGAAAAATATGACCAGTATAAAAAAAGAAGGCTCCAGCTGCATCCAATAATTGTTATTATAATCTATTACGGAATAAGCTTTGGATTATTATTGTTGGCAGGTTTATATAAAAATCGAGATTGGATTTTTGCAATTTAAGTTAGAGCCCTAGTTCAACTGAGGCTACAAAAGAAAATGAATAGATAATGAGTTCGGCGTAGCTTGTAGCTACGTCAGCTTATGTCAGAAAGAACTATACCCTACTATAAATTAAAACCGGCTGTAATGCCGGTTTTTTTATTTGTAAACAAACAAGTTTATATTTCGTTTTTTGCTTTCATACAAAATAGTACTATAGTTTACTCATAGCGCAAACTTTCGACCGGGTTTTGCTTTGCTGCCAACAACGATTGATATATAACTGTTATAAGAGTTAATGCAAAAGCCGATAAACCAGCTATTATAAAAATAGATATATCTATTTTCCAGCGATAAGGAAAATCCGATAACCATTTGTTCAGAAAATAATAAGCTAAAGGCCAGGCAATAATATTCGCTATTAAAATCCATCGGCTAATATCTTTCGATAACATAAACAATATTTTATAAACCGAAGCACCCAGTGTTTTGCGTATTCCTATTTCTTTAGTGCGTTTTTGGGCAGCAAAAGCCGTTAGTCCGAATAAACCTAAACACGATATAATAATTGCAAATATGGTAAACGAGCGTATAATCTGACTAAATCTATCTTCGAATCTATATGTGTTTTTATATGCTTCGTCTAAAAAGCCAACTTCGAAAATATAGCCCGGATTGTATTTGTTAAACACCGATTCGATAAATTGTATTGTTTTCGGAATGTTATTCCCGCTTATACGTATAAATATATTTTTATAAGTTTGGTTCTTATGGAATATTATCAAAGGCATATTTTCTTGATTTGCTGGTAAATGGCAGAAATCGTCGACAACACCAATAATCTGAAATTTATCATCTCCCCACCCTTTTAACATCTCATTGGTAATGTTTTCTTTACCTATAATATCGGCAAATTTTTTATTTATAACAATGTTGTGCATGTTACCTTCTCTTCCAATTGTATCAGAAGGAAACTCCGATGAAAAAAATCTACCTTCCAGAAGTTTAATCTTAAACGTTTTTAAATAATCTTCGTCAACCGTAAGATTTGTTACCAATACATCTTCGTCGGGGTCTTTCCCTTTCCATTCCCAACCTCCTCCGTTGCTCCCAACAGAAACAGGAGACCATTGCGATGTTTTAGTTACATCTACAATGTTAGCATTATTTATAAGTTCAGATTTTATTATATCATAACGACTATTGGCTTTTCCCTGCATTTTAATATACAGCATATTATTTTTATCGAAACCTAAATCGTAATCTTTTAAAAATTTTATTTGCTTGTTTATTCCCAACGAGCATACAATAAGAATTATCGATAGAGTAAACTGAATAATAACTAATACTTTTCTGAATAAGTTGCCTTGCGAGCTATTTCCTTTCGAACCCTTTAAAGTGCGAGTCACTTTAAAACCCGAAAGAACAAATGCCGGATATATTCCTGCAACAAAACTCGTAAATAACCATATTGCTACTAAACTTAAAGTAATTGTAGGGTTCCAATAATCAACATACAATTCTTTATTGGCCATATTGTTAAATGCAGGCAATAGCAACTGAACAACGATTAACGAAAAATTAAGTGCAAGAAATGTAAAAATAAACGACTCGCTTAAAAACTGACGAATTAACTTTTTTCGCGATGCCCCCAATGCTTTTCTTACAGCAATTTCTTTAGCTCTATTTTCGGCTCTGGCTGTAGACAGATTTGTATAATTAAAACAAGCTATAAGCAATATAAAAATAGCTATAAGCCCAAATAGTTTTACTACTTGTATTTTTCCTCCACCTTTAGGTTCGTATAAGCGTATTTTAGTAAACGGATTCAAAAAAAGTTCGTTTTTCTGATCTTCTTTGTTATTTCTCTTTTCATCAAGAAAACCAATTACTTTTTGTCCAAATTTCTTGTAATCAACCCCCTCTTTAAGCAAAGCTATAGTCCAACACCAGTTGTTGTACCAATTGTTGTCAGATGCATACGGCAATAAATTTGCTATCCGTTTAAAATGAACAAGTATATTAAACGGGTGAGTCATGTTTTTAGGGAAATTTTCGAAAACACCAGCTACAGTAAAACTCAATTTATTATCAAGAACAAGAGTTTTTCCTATAGGATTTTCGTTGCCAAAATATTGTTTCGATATTTTTTCCGAAATAATAATGCTATTAATTTCCTTCTGAAAATTTTTTTTGTTGCCAAGTATAAAATTTACTGTAAAAATATCGAGTAAAGCAGGATCAGCAAAGCTAACCTTTTGTATGAATTTTTTATCCTTATAAGCAATAGATTTAGCATAATTATTTTGAAAACGAACACACGATTCTACCTCGGGATATTGTTCCTCGAAAGCATTAGCCAAAGGCGAAGGACCTACCTTACACGCAAATTCGTAATCGTTGTAGTGTTGCCAATGTTGTACAAGAAAAATACGATCAACTTTTTCGTGATGTCCATTGTAATTTACTTCGTCTATTATCCACAAATAAAGTAATATGGTGCAAGCTAGTCCAAATGCTAAACCTGCTATGTTAAGAAAAGAGAATAGTTTGTTTCTTAACATTATTCTGATTGATAAAATAAGATTTTTTACAAACATGCTTTTTATTTTTGGTTTCGATACAAGTATATCTAAACCTATGCCAAATATCGATAGTTGCAGGCTTACAGAGCTTTATTGATTATTATTTTTTTAAGTGTTTTTCTATTTTGTCTCAAAATCACATACAGCTTGTCTCAAAATCATACAGTATGTTTGTCTGCAAAACTATTTGCTGTAATATTACATCAAATTAAATGCCGATAGAAATTTATACCCTCTGCTCAGCGAAGTCCCCCAACTGCCGCAAGTCTGTGACTTGTGGCTATGCTTAAGAACTAAGTTTTTAAAAAAGCAATTAATATATTGTACTTGTTTGTCTTTTGTAAATTATTTTTGATTTAATTTGTTTTTACTATTTGAGCAGTTATGAGTCGTAACTATAAATTTTCAATTCTGGCAACAAAATAATAAGCCAATAGAATTAAGTGACACCAAAATAATAAATCAAAAGTTGAATTATTTACACAATAATCCAGTAAAAGAAGGATTTGTTATAGAATCTCATCATTATAAGTATAGTAGTGCAATAGATTACGCTGATGGCAACGGATTAATAAAGCTTGTTTTGGTATAGCCACAAGTCAAAGACTTGCGGTAGTGAGGGGTTATAAAATCGATATTTTGTTGTTACATACTTAAATCAAGAATTAAGAAATTAGATTTTACTGTTTCGTTTGTGTCGTGAGTTTTATTTCCGAAATGTATATTCGTTTTATTGAAGCAATATGCTTTTATAAAAATTTAATTGATCGTTTAATTGATGAAATGAGCTTTCAAAAAATTTTAACGAGCCATTTCATCCGTGTAATGAGGTTTTAAAAAATTTTAATTGATCATTTCATCCGTGTAATGGGGTTTCAAAAAATTTTAATTAGCCATTTCATCCGTGTAATGGGTTTCCAAAAAATTTTAATTGATCATTTCATCCGTGTAATGAGGTTTTAAAAAATTTTAATTGGTCATTTCACTCGTGTAATGGGTTTTCAAAAAATTTTAATGAATCATTTTACCCGTGTAATGCTTTTAAAAAATTTTAACGACATGTTTTGTTTGTGTGTTGTTTAAAATATTATAAAAACAATTGGAATTAAAGGATCAAGATATAAGTATTGAGATGTGAGTATCAAGAACTGAGATTAAAGCTTATTTGCAAGATTCATGAAATCGCTTCGCTTAGCGGGGTATAGTAGTGCAATAGATTATGCTGATGGCAACGGATTAATAAAGGTTGTTTTGATATAGCTACAAGTCAGACTTGCGGCAGTGGGGGATTCAAACAATATCTCTGCTTGAGCAAAAGGAAAGAAGATAGACTGATAAGTTTATCTCAAAATCACACAGTCTGTTTGTCCGCAAAACTATTTGCTGTAATATTACAGCAAATTAAATGCAGATAGAAATTGCTATACTGTTTATGCGATTTTTGTAGGTTTATAATCTGTATTTAAATGTAGTGTGAGCAAAATAAATTTTAAACAGATGAAATTACAAGGCAAAATAATTATTATTGATGATAATCAGAGTGTGTTAAATTCGTTAAAACTTTTTCTGAAATATAAGTTTAGTCAGGTTGTCACTATTAGTAATCCGAATAATATTTTGCCCGAATTACAAAAAACAAGCTTCGATTTAGTACTTCTAGATATGAATTTTTCGGCAGGAATAAATTCGGGAAACGAAGGTCTTTTCTGGTTAAATCAGATAAAGCAAATTTATTGCGATGTGCCTGTTGTTATGATCACAGCCTATGGATATTCCGAGTTAGCAGTAAAAGCTATAAAAGCCGGAGCTTTCGATTTTATCGAGAAACCTTGGAGTAATCAAAAGCTTTTGGCTACTTTAAAAGCTGCTTTCGAACTAAGAAAATCAGAACAAAAAGTAAAAGAACTCGAACAGCAAAAAGAGCAAATCATAAAAAGCTCGGTAAAAACAACTCCTTTAATTTATAAATCCGACGAGATGCAGAAAATAATTGCATTGGTCGATAAAGTAGCACAAACAAATGCTAATGTTTTAATCTTAGGCGAAAACGGAACAGGAAAAGAACTAATAGCTCAGCGGATTCATAAAATGTCAAAACGAAACGACAATGTTTTTATGTCGGTAGATATGGCATCGTTAAACGAAAATTTATTCGAAAGCGAATTGTTTGGATATAAAAAAGGAGCCTTTACCGATGCCAAAGACGATAGGGTAGGGAAGTTCGAAGCAGCCCATGGCGGAAGCTTATTTTTAGACGAAATAGGTAACCTGTCGTATTTTATGCAAGCAAAGTTACTATCGGCTTTGCAAAACAGAGAAATATCCAGACTCGGGGCAACCGAAAAAATAAAAATTGATATCCGATTAATCTCTGCAACAAATAAAAATTTAGAGATTCTTGTTCAAGAAAATCTTTTTCGCGAAGATTTGCTTTACCGACTTAATACAGTAAAAATAATTTTACCTCCTTTAAGAGATCGCAAAAAAGATATTATCCCTTTAGTTAACTATTATCTCAAAATATTTGCCGAAAGGTATAACAAACCCAATTTAAAAGTAAATAATAAAGCTGTCGATAAGATTCTGTCTTATCATTGGCCCGGAAATATCCGCGAGTTGAAACACACAATCGAAAAAGCAGTTATTCTGTGCGAACAAAATGTTTTAACTCCCCTCGATTTTATTTTTGATAAGCCTACAACTACATCACAACAGTTCGATAAGCCTTTATCGTTAAACGAGGCCGAAAAAATAATTATTAAAAATGCATTAACCCGAAACAACTGGAATATTAGCGAAACAGCTAAAGAATTACAAGTCGGGCGTCAAACTCTATATCGAAAAATCGAAAAATATGATATTTAAAAAACTATACTTCAATATTATTATTCGCGTAATAGCAATTCTTGCTTGTTGCTTCTTATTACCTTTTGCTAATGCTAAATATGCCGATTGGCTTATCAATACAAACATATTTGCTTTTATTATTATTCAAACCCTTTTTTTAATCCGACGATTAAATTTTGTTAATAGAGATTTGTTATATTTTTTCGATTCGATAAAGTACGATGACTCCTCCATAATTATAAATAACAAATCATTAGATGAAGATTACAACAACTTAACAAAACAGTTGCAAAAAGTTAATAAGCAAATACTAAAGCTAAAAGAGCAAAATTTACAACAAGATTATTACTTTAAAATAGTAACCGAGCATGCTTCGGTAGGTTTGTTAACCTACAACAAACAAGGAAAAATTTCATTATGCAATAAAGCCTTTAAACACTTACTTAATATCGATAGCCTATCAAATATTTCTGATTTAAATGTTTTAAACGATGATTTCGAGAAAATACTCGAAGACATAAAACCATCAGAAAAAAAGCTGATACAGCTTGTAAGCAACAATAAAATATTGAAAATAATAATCTATGCTACAAGTTTAAAAATAAACAATCAGCAGTTAAAGCTTATCTCAATACAAGACATAAAAAATGAGCTCGACGAAAAAGAACTTGAATCGTGGCAACGATTAGTTAAAATACTACGACACGAAATAATGAACTCTATAGGCCCTATCTCGTCGACAATCGAAACACTTAACGAAATTATTGTAAATCCCGAAAACAATAGCGTTCGTACATTAAAGCAGATAGACAACGAAATGCTTAGCGATATAGCTTATGGATTACAAATTATTAAAGAGCGAAATTTAGGAATACAAACCTTTATTGATCAATTTAGATCGCTTTCGCAGATTCCAAATCCAAATATATCCTCTTTCAATATTCAAGAAACAATCCAAAATATAAAATCATTATGGAGTAATGAGTTAACCAACAAATCAATTTGCTTTCGATACAATGTTTCTGATGATGCCAAAATAATTTTGGGCGATAAACATTTACTCCAACAAGTTATAATTAACTTATTAAAAAACTCAATAGAGGCTATCTGTCATAAACAGGGAGTAATATCAATACATGTTTTTCTCGACCAAAACAAGAAAATAAATATTGTAATAACAGACAATGGGCGAGGAATTAATAAA
>JAKSCO010000010.1 GCA_022360575.1 Bacteroidales bacterium
AAGCTGGCAGCCTGTTTATGTATTTTATTATACAATTTAGCACTTTCGATAATTGATTTAGAGGGAATACATCCCCAATTTAAACACATTCCGCCAATATTTTCTTTTTCGATAATTGCTGTACGCAGTCCCACTTCGCCAGCTCTAATAGCAGCAACATAACCTGCGGGACCTGATCCTATTATTATTAAATCGTATTTCATCTAGTTATATATTTTAAAAAAGTTTTTAAGTTTCTACTTTCTATATTGCTTCACTTATAAAGAGTATTTTTTAGTCTCACTACTTTATACCCATGTCTTGCTCCTAGATTATTAAAAGATTAAAGTTACTGGTTCTGATAAATATTGCATTATAGAATTTATAAATCGGGTAGCTTCGCCACCATCAGTAATTCGGTGATCGACCGACAAAGACAGAGGCAACATTAAACCTATTTCTAAATTATCGTTTTTTACCACAGCTTGCTTACTTATGCGTCCGATTCCTAAAATCCCTGCTTGAGGATAATTAATTACAGGAACAGCAAATAAACCACCTATTGATCCATAACTGGTAATAGTAAATGTTCCGTCTTTAAAATCATCAACAGTAAGCTTTCCGGTACGCGCCTTTTCTGATAATTCTTGTATTTGTTTAGCTATATCGGTAATACTTAATTTATCGGCATGTTTAACAACTGGCACTACCAATCCTTTATCGGTATCGACAGCAATACCTATGTTGTAATATTTCTTATACAGCATATTGCCATTATCGGTATCCATTTCGGAATTTAACGATTTATATTTTTTAAGCGATAAAGCCACCGCTTTAATAATAAATGCTAAATATGTTAGCTTAATTCCTTGCTGAGCATATTCTTCTTTGTATTTTTTTCGCACTCGATCTAATTCACTAATTTCCACCTCTTCGAACACTGTCATATGTGCAGTATTATGCTTTGATTGCAGCATATTTTTTGCTATTGTTTTTCGCATTTGGCTTAAAGGCTCTACCTCGACAGGTAAATCGGTGATGATATTTTTAGCATCCATGCCTTGAGTCGGAGTTTTGCTAATATTTTTAGAGTATTTTAAAATATCCTCTTTCATTACTCTACCACCAGGACCAGTTCCTTTCACCTGATTGATATCGACACTTAGATCTTTGGCTAAAGCACGAGCAACAGGTGTTGCCAAAGCCTTTGTTTTTATTGGGCGTTTATCCTTATTATCCTCGTTTACACCTTCGGTGCTCGACGATAATATTGCATTGTTTCCGGCCACCTCTAAAGTACCCACTACCCCGGCACCTTCTTCGTCGACCGTTTCGATATCCGAACCTTTTTCTACCTCCTTAATTGCATCTTCGCCATTAACACCCTCAATTTCGATTTCGACTAAAGCATCGCCAACATGAATTGTCTCTCCTTCTTTTCCGAACAAAGCAGTTAAAGTTCCGGTTTTGGGCGATGGGATGTCTGTAACTACCTTATCTGTTTCCATAGTAACAAGAGGATCGCCCGACTCTACCTGCTGTCCTTTTTTTACCAACCATTCAACAATAGTTCCTTCGTCGAGACCTTCGCCTATATCCGGGAATTTAAATATATATTTCATCTGGTTATGTTTTTATTATTCATTAATTTACTGCTATTCATAATCCTTTCCTATAAAGAATGTTTTTTTGTTACTCGCTC
>JAKSCO010000157.1 GCA_022360575.1 Bacteroidales bacterium
ATCTACAAAATATCCGGTATTAAAACAAGCTATATTAAAAAATCCTAATGTTAAAAATGTTACAAATACGAGTGTTGATGTTGGAAATAAATCTGGTAAAGTAATTTTTAATGTAGAAACAAATGATGGAATGGATCAAAGGGGTATTAACTATGCCAGGGTTGACCATGACTTTATAGAAACTCTTGGTATTGAAATGGTAGAGGGGAGAGATTTTCAAGAGGATATTCCTGGAGATACCTTAAAAGGTGTTATTGTTAACGAAACAATGGTAAAACGATTTAATTGGGATAAGCCTATAGGTAAAAAAGTTCAATTAGAAGATAGATCATGGATGGCCATTGATGCTACTGTTATTGGAGTTATGAAAGATTACCATCAAACAGGGATGTACAACGAAATAGAAACATTTATGCTTGTATATCGACCAATAAATACTATAGTGTATGTTAAATTAAAAGCGAAAGACATTAAAAAAACAATTGCTGAGATAGAGCAAGCATGGAATGAAATTTACCCAGAAAAACCTTTCGAATATAGTTTCCTTTCAGAAAATTTCGAAAAGCAATTCAGAGCTGACGAGAAAAGAGGATCAATTTTTACTTTATTTACTTGCCTAGCTATATTTATAGCATGCTTGGGTCTTTTAGGCTTGACTTCGTATACTGTCGAGCGCAGAACAAAAGAAATAGGAATTCGGAAAGTTGTTGGTGCTAGCGAGGGTATTATTGTTAGATTAATTTCTAAAGAATTTATTTATCTAGTTATTATTTCTATAGCAATTGCTTTTCCTTTATCGTATTACTTTATGAATAGTTGGTTACAGAATTTTGTATATCGAACTCATATTGGATCATTTGTTTTTATTATAGCAGCCTTAATTACTATTGGAATAACATTCATTACTATAAGCTATCAGGCTTGGAGAGCCGCAATTTCGAACCCTTCAAATTCACTAAGGGCTGAATAAAAAAAGAAAACCGTCTCAAAAGTAAATCTGAGACGGTTTCATTTTATAAATACAATATATTTTTATTCTTTTTCTATTAGATTAATTTTAATTCCTGCTTCAGCTTCGAAATCTTCTACTTCGTCAACCATGTCTGGATCCGATTTGTCATAGTACCAATTTACTTGAACTTTACCTCCTTTCTCTTCAAATTTTTTGAGCAATTCAAGCATATCTAATAAGCATTTTGTAGTACTAGTATTTAAATAAATTAATTTTATGTTAAATACAATTTCATTGTTAGAATCACAATATTCTTTTATCCAGGTAATCAGAGGTAGATAAAATTTATAGGTTTCTTCCATGTACGATTCTCCTTTTATTTCGCATGTCCCAGATTGTACATCGAAGTTTACTTCGGGAAAGTATGGAGTTTCAGGAGAGGTTGTAAGTACTATGTTTTCCATGGTTAAATTGTTTAGATTTTATCAATTTTAACTGTTATTGTAAAATACGAAAATTTATCATCAATAACCTCATCTTCATAATCAATTTTATTTTTTGATAGCATAACTGCTTGTATGAGTCCAATTCTTGCTCCAAATTTTTCTCCAAGCGAATTAAGTCTTTGTTCGCGTTTTAATTTACGCAATTGATTATATTCTGATGAGTTTATCAGTTTACATCGATCGGTTAATATTTTTGCATCATTTGTTTTTACTTGATTTTTTGTCGAAAAAAGATAATGCTCAGAGTTTTCTCTTATACACAACTCTCCAATACCAATACGCTGAATGTTATTTACCATATGATAATCTTCAGAATAATTCGATACGTTTTGTGATAATTCAATAAATATTTTGAATAATTTTTTGCGAGCATTAACAAAAGAATCATTCAGGTTCCGAATATTTGTCCCAAATACTGATATTAACTCAATGTAGAAAGGTCCTTTGTATGATAATATTGTTTTATAAGGCATAACAAAATATTTTTATCATTTAATCTTAAATCCGATAAGAGTTATATCGTCTCGCTGTTCTTCATATCCTTGAAATACTTCTAGTTCTTGTTCTATTGCTGATTTTTGTTTTTCAAGTGATAGGGATATATTATTAAGAATTGTTTCTCTTAACCTGTTTGAGCCAAATCTTTTTCGTGTATTATTATTTTGATCGACTAATCCATCTGAAGATAAATAGTAAATATCTTTTGGTTTTATATCTATAGTATGGTTTGTAAATTCTCTCGTATTATTTCCTTTACCTCCGATCGAGATTCTATCTCCTTTTATTTCATCAAAATCTTTCTTTTTATCGTTAAAAATAAGCAAAGGTCTTTTAGCTCCTGAAAATTCTATTTTATTTTTGTTTTTATCGATGGCTAAAAAGCAAACGTCCATTCCATCTGTATTATCGGTTTCGTTTTGTCTTAGGGCTTCGATGATTTTTTCATTTAACAGCGACAAAATTTTTGATGGATCTTTAATCTTTTTTTCCAGGATAATTTCGTTCAGTAGACTGTTTCCAATCATTGACATAAAAGCTCCAGCAACACCATGTCCTGTACAATCGATACATGCTAAAAACAGTATATTGTCAAGTTCTGCAAACCAATAAAAATCTCCAGATACAATATCCTTAGGACGATATATTGTGAAATATTCAAAATGTTTATTTATTTCTTTTTCTTGAGGAAGTATTGCATTCTGTATGTTTTGAGCATAATAAATACTAGAGTTTATCTTCTTATTTTGTAAATCCAACTTATCTCTTTGTATTTCTATTTGTAATTTTTGTGATTTAATTTTACGATACAAAAAGTAAAGGATGATAAAAAATATAAGAAAGATAATAAATCCACTTATTAAGAAACTTCGTAATAAGCGTTCAAACTTCAATTGAGCATCTTGTTCTCTAATTTTCGATTCTTTAAGTTCTATTTGTATTTTTTGTTCGCGAGTAAGTTCTTCTGCTTGGGCCAACGAATCTTCAGTAATTTTTAGTTTGTCCGTTTGTTTAATTAATTCTTTTTGGGTTTGTTCTTTTTCTGCTTGAGCTTGATTTACTTTTGTTTGAGATTCGGTTTTTATATGTTTTATTTGTTGTTTCTTTAAATACTTATCTATTGATGCGAACAAATCAAAATATTTAATGCTTTTTTCGGAATTCCCTAAACTTTGATAGTTTGCAGCTAAGATCCCATAAAATGTACGTTGGAATTTTAAATTATTAATTTCTTTAGCAATATCTAAACCTTGTATTGCCGATTGGTTTGATTTATTATAATTATTAAGTAATTGATAGGTTTGCGATAGATTAATTAAAACCGAAGCTAAGTCTTCTTTTTTATTCAACTTTTTACATATAGCTAAAGCTTGTTCGAAATACTTTATAGCAGAATTATAATCTTGTATTTCATCATATATCATTCCTATATAATTGGTGCTTAAAAATACTGCCTTTTCATTATTACTTTGTTGGTTTATTTCTAAAACTCTCTGGAAATATTGAATTGCACGATTGTATTTTTGGTTATTCCAACACAAAAAGGCTGCTTTGTTCAAAAGACTTAATTCTTCTTGAAGGTTTCCCTCTTGTTTGTGCCTTTCTATTGATTTATCGTAGTTTTCGAGTTTTACTTCTATCGTAGGTGAAATATCTTGCGCTTTAATGCTTAAGTTAATCAATAATATAACAAATAAACTATGCGCAAGTATTTTAAACATCTTTCAAATAATTAAAATAATTTAAGACTTAAATTTATTCTATTTTTTCCCTAAAAGCAAAAATATATGCATATGCTTTTGTTTGTTAGAGCTTTCTATAAGAAAAAGAGTTCATCTTTCTATAAAGATATAGTGTGTTTGCATTGAAAGAAAGCTAGATCTTAATAAAACAATTTTGAAATTCTAAGTACGAGTTCTAACTTATATCGAGAATCAGATCATCATATAGTAGTAAAACAACAAATCCAAAATACTAGAATATTTTCGAAATGGGACTTAATTGTTTTTTGTTTTTCGATAATTATATCGAATTTCATTTTTTTATAAAAAAAGATTTGTTTTCATATGTTTTTTAAAAAACTCATTATCAAAAACATTAGGTTTTGTGGGCGTTTTAGCATCATTTTTTTGTTATTTTTTCCCCTCAAAAAGTTTGTAGTTAAAATATTTTTAATACTTTTGCATCGCATTTGAGACATAAACGTTCTTTAAATACAACAAAATATTGCCGATGTAGCTCAGTTGGTCAGAGCAGCTGATTTGTAATCAGCAGGTCGACGGTTCGAATCCGCCCATCGGCTCAATATTTAATTAATTGTTTGGGGAGATACCAAAGTGGCCAACTGGGGCAGACTGTAACTCTGCTGGCGTATGCCTTCGTAGGTTCGAATCCTGCTCTCCCCACAACAAACATTTTGCGGGAGTAGCTCAGTTGGTAGAGCATTAGCCTTCCAAGCTAAGGGTCGCGGATTCGAGTTCCGTCTCCCGCTCAATTAAAAGATTGCTTATTTAGCAATCTTTTTTTGCATATACACTTTTCTTTATTATCTGTAAACTTTTTTACCAAACCATAGCTTTGTTCAAAAGAATTATATATCTTACTCCTATTAAATCTAAATTAAATAATAATGAAACCTTTGAAAGGACTTTTGCCGTTATCTAGTTGGATAATGCGGTTATCTATTGTGTTTTTTGCATTAACTCGTTACGGAAACACTGTATTGCATTTCAATATCCAGAGTGTTATGTTTTATGTGTCAATTTTATTTGTTGTGTTTAGCTTCTTGCTGTTTGTTGGAGGTTTTTTGGCAAAAAATACGTTTACTGTAATCTCAGCTCTTGTTTTAGTATTAGTTACAGGTTATCACGCTTTTTTAAATTTAGGTTCGAAACTGAACTATAATTTTGCAATATTCGTTCTTGTTGGGTCTATTTGTTTGTATTTCGTATCATCAGGAAATAAACGTTAATGCATCAACAATATTTTAAATCAGGTTTAGTATTGTTGCGATGATAATTATTGCAGTATCTATTCAAAAAGACATCTCTTGCGGGAAAAAAATGACAAATATAGAAAAATAGAACCATATGAATGATCTAGTAAAATACTCCAGACGACATTTTCTTCAGAACTTATTATTAGGAGGTGGTGGGATGGTTGTTTTAGGAACGTTAGGGTTTCGGATATTTAAAGATGAAGAAAATAAATTAATAAAAGCTATTCGTGTTGATTTTGATAAATGTACAGGTTGTAGAACTTGCGAAACTGTATGCTCGGCATATAACAACCCAGTTTGTATTGATGGTGATTGGGTTGACGGTTTGGGAAATCCGTATTATTCTAACATAAAAGTACATCACTTTAATCCAGATGTCGATATTCCTGTTACATGTGCTTTGTGTGATGATGCTCCTTGTATTGAAGCTTGTCCTATTAGTCCAGACTTAATAACAGGACGAAAAGCTTTGTATAGAGATGATGAAAATCAAACAATAAAGAATGATAGGGATAGATGTATTGGATGTATGCAGTGTGCTAAAGCATGTAGTAATTTGAGAGGGGAGGTAATTTATCCGAATAAAGAAACTAGTAAACCTATAGGTATGTGTACTCTTTGTGATGGAAATATTCAATGTGTGAAAAATTGTCCCTTTGAAGCACTTGAGTATGTAGAAATGTCTTATAATAGAGATTTAAGTTCTTTGGCTCCCGAGAAGATAGCTAAAAAATTAATCAGCCGGATTTATAATTTAAAAATGTAGTTGTTATGAAAGGATATTATGGAAAACTATTGGAAATTAATCTAACAACAAAAGAAATAAAGAAAGTAAAAATTCCGGAAAGAGATATCAAGTTATTTATAGGAGGACGTGGCTTGGGAGTAAAAATTCTTTGGGATAAGTTACCTAAGCCAGGAATTGATCCTTTGTCGCCAGAAAATCCATTATTATTTATGCCAGGTTCATTTTCGGGTTTGCCTATTCCTTCGTCGTCGCGAACTTGTGTTGTGACTAAATCACCTAGAACTTCAGCGATTTCGAGAAAATACAAGTATGGATCAACAGTTAGTTATTCGAACGTTGGAGGTTTTTTAGGTCCGGAAATAAAGTTTGCGGGTTATGATGGAATTTGTATTGTTGGAAAAGCGAAGGATCCTGTTTATATAAAAATAGAAGATGACAATGTCGAGATTTTAGATGCTTCGCAATATTGGGGTATGAAAACAGATGAGTTTGACAAAACCTTGATAAGAGATTTAGCTGATCGGAGATTTGAGACTTGTTATATTGGTCCTGCGGGAGAAAATAAAGTCCCTATGGCATGTATTTTACATACAGCAGCACGAGCTGCTGGAAGGGGAGGTATAGGAGCTGTTATGGGATCAAAGAATCTTAAAGCAATAGCTGTAAAAGGAACTATGTCGATTAAGTTGGCTAGGCATAAAGAATATTTAGATTTACTATCGAAGGTTAGAAAATCATTTAAGAATGATAATACTGGTTTGCTAAATTGGTGGAGAAAAGATGGAACAGCAGGAGGCTTAACAGGATCGAGTGAGAGAGGTACACAGGCTGTAAAAAATTACAGCGAAGGAACTTTTATCGAGGCCGATAAAATAGGAGCTGAGGCGAATAGGCAAAAGGTTTGGAAACGTGATATTGCTTGTTTTTCATGTGTGTTAGCTTGTAAAAAGTCGGGAATAGCAAAAGGGGCTTATAAGGTTATGGTGCACGATGGTCCAGAGTATGAAACAGGAACCATGTTGGGAGCTAATCTGTTAATATCTGATATTGTAGGTTTGCATAAATTAATAGCTGTTTGTGATGATTATGGGATTGATATTATATCGGTAGGGAATACTATTGGTTTTTTAATGGAAGCATTTGAAAAAGGAATAATTAACCAAGATTATTTAGATGGGATATCCCTAAAGTGGGGCGATATAGAGGCATCGCTTGAATTGATTCGTAAGATAACTTATAAAGAAGGTATAGGCAAAAAAGCTTGCAAAGGAGCGAAATATTTGTCTGAAGATATAGGGCGCGGTTCAGATAAATTTGCAATTCATGTGAAAGGACATGAATTAGCAGCATGGAATGTTCCTGTCAATTCAGATTACTGGACAATAACTTATGCTACAAGTAACAGGGGGGCTTGTCATTTAAATGGAGGAAAAATTTCAATGCAAAACAAATCGGCTTTAATTGATTCGATTGCTTGTTGTAGTTTTGCTCAAGAGTGGTATAGAGGTGATTTGGCTTATTCTAAATTTTTATCTGCAATTACAGGTTTCGATTGGACAGAAGAGGAGTTGTTAAAAGCGGGAGAACGAATATTTACTCTTGAAAAAATGTTTAATTATCGCGAAGGATTTAGGATTGAGGATGATACTTTACCTGCTAAATTTTTCGAAAACAAATTTACGGTGGGGAAATACAAAGGTGCTATTGTCGACAAAACAGAGTTTAAAACACAACTGGCTAGTTATTATAAGCAAAGAAATTGGGATGCAAAAACATCTCGACCTAAAGATGAAGTTTTGAAAGAACTAGATTTGGATTTTGTGATTTAAAAATATCTGTATCTTTTTATTTTTTTACAATATAAGTTGTGCAAACAGCTACAGTTAAAGCAACAAAGAAAGTTAAGAACCTTGCTGATATAATTTGCTCTAATCCGGCTAAGCGCCAAATAATTGTAAATAGTAATCCACTAAGAATAGTTAAAACAACAGCTTTGCCATGATATTTACGCCAAAATAAGGTAAGTATTATGACAACAGAAAAGGTTGAACCTATGCCTGCCCATACAAAGCCTACAATGGCATAAATTAGTTCGCTTGATATGAAATAAGCTAAAATAAGAGCTATAATCGATAATGTAGCTGTAATAAGCCGAGATTGCAATAAAACGTTTACATTTTTTGCTGATTTTGTTCGTATGGGTTTTATAATGTTTTCAGAAAGTTCGGTAGCTGATAAAATTAAAAGAGAATTAGCCGTAGATATTATAGCTGCTAATACCCCAGTAATTAAAATTCCGGCAATAAACGGATTAAATAATCGGGTTAATACTTCGGGCATAATAGCTTCTTGATCTGCTAGTTTGTTTGGTCCAAAAATGGCAATACCAATCCAGCCAATCATTAAAGCTCCTATATAAGCAATAATTGTCCAAACAACACCTATGTTTCTGGCTTGTTTTGCGTTTTTTGCATTGCTAATAGCCATAAAACGCATGCTTAGTTGAGGTTGTCCTCCAAGATACCCAAAAAACCACGAGAAAGCACTTGCTATAATAATACCAATACCTATTCCTTTTGCAATATTTATGCTATTAGGAAAAATTGATGTTAAAAAAATCGAAAGTTTTGAGTCTGGGGTTAAATTAGCACCTCCGAGTAAGGTGTTGTATTGTGTGCCAGCTTTTGCTAGTGCTTCGTTTATCGAATTAGCAAATATTGATCCTTCGGGTTGGGTTTTAATGTATATAATTCCGGCAATAGGAGCTATTATTAAAGTTATAATCATAACTATTGCCTGAATAACATCGGTGTATGTAACACTTCGAAATCCTCCATATATAGTGTATGGAACAACTAACAGTACAATAATAAACATTCCTAAGGTTTTATTTATACCAAAAAGATTGTGCAAAGTTTTTCCCCCTCCTAAAAACTGAGCTCCTACATAGAAAAAGAAAAAGAATACAATAGTTAAACTTCCAATGGTTCTGATCCATTTTCCATTTTCTCCATGTTTCTGGGCGATATAATCAGTAAAACTATCGGTTTTGTATTTTTCAGCTTCGTTTCGTAAACGCCATGCAAGTACTATCCAAGCTATCAATACACCTAAAACACATCCAATAGCTGTCCATACTTCGAGTAGGCCTGTTGCGTATGCTGCTCCGGGCAATCCTAATAGAGCCCATGATGATTCTCCTGTTGCTCTTTCAGATAAAGCTGCAATCCATCCTGGTAAATTACGTCCGGCAATGGCAAAATCGGAACTGTTTTTTACTTTGCGTCCTTGATAAATACCCCATCCAACAATAAATGTCATGTAAGATATCATTACAATTAATATTGATACATTGTAGTTCATAATAGTTTGGTTTCGTTTAATTCTATTAACTACTAATATAATAGATTTAGGCTAATTTAATCTGTTTTAAAGCCTGAAAGTATCAAATGTAAAGATTTGTTGGGTAATAGAAGTTGTCTCTGTAAAAGGGTGATTTTGTAAAAAAAGTTTTGATAAAAAGAAAGGTCGGAATAAAATAAAAAAAGCTGCCTTAAGGCAGCTTTGCGAATCTGGAGGGATTCGAACCCCCAACCTCCTGATCCGTAGTCAGGTGCACTATCCATTATGCTACAGATTCGTTTGCGAGTGCAAATATATAAAAAAAATGTCGACATAATAATTTATCTCAAATCTTTTTTGTAGTTTTTTATTTTCACTTATGAATGTATTTGTATTGCAGGCTATTGTAGGGATGTAGAATTTTTATTTTTTTTGATTTATTATTATAAGCTTTCCGAAAAATGGAATTAAATCGAAATTAATAGAATAATTCAAATACAAGAAATACTCGTATTAAATTATGATGAATTAAGAAATCCAAAGTTTTATACCAAATGGATTTCAAGATGCGGGATTTATAGGAATGAATAATTTTTGTCTTAGATGTAACGAAAAAGTAAAAGATAGTCTAGTTACCTTGCAATTTTTTTGCAATGGCTAAGGCAAAAAGAAGCGTTTTCATTACTTATTTTGATGTTTTTTGGTATTATCACAATAGACAATAAATAAAGAAAAATATAGTATAATAAAGCTCGAGAGGTTGGGTAATTAGAATCATAAAGGAGAGAGTTTATTTAATAGATATAAAAAAAGCTCCTTAAAAAGGAGCTTTTATATCTTGATAAAGAAAAAATTAAAATCTCTTTTCTTTTATTCTAGCTTTCTTACCTGTTAACTTACGTAAGTAAAAAATTCTTGCTCTACGAACTCTACCTCTTTTGTTTACTTCTATTTCTTCAATAAATGGAGAGTTTACTGGGAATATTCTTTCTACTCCGGTACCTCCAGATATTTTTCTAACAGTAAAAGTTTCGTTGTGTCCTGCGCCTTTTCTCTGAAGGACTACTCCTCTGTAATTCTGAATTCTCTCTTTGTTACCTTCTTTAATTTTGTAATGTACAGTAACTGTGTCGCCAGCTTTAAATTCAGGAAAATCCTTTTTTACAGCAAATTCGTTTTCAACAACATTAATTAAATCCATCCTGATATATTATTTAAATTTTTCTTGTATTCTATTTTAACAGAGCGCAATATTACAAATAAATTTTAATATAAAATAATTTTCTTTCCTAAAAATAACTTGAAAACCAATAAATATTTTGATTTACATCAAATATCGAGATTCTATTTTTTTGATTATCAATGAAGAGTTTGTCTGAAAATAAATTTTTTAAACACATAATTATTTGTAAAAATACATTTTAAAAGTTTTCTCGTGATAAGAGTAAATTTATTTAATAAAGTAATATACTTGAGTTTCCCATTTGCTCTGGTCTTTTTCTTGTACCGGATTTGTCATATACATCTCCCAAGGGACGCCTTGTATTTCTAAATTATTGCTTTTAGCATATTTTTCTATAGCAGTATATGTTGTTTTTATTGTTTTAAAATGGCCAAAGTGTGATGCCATAATTACTTTTCCAGAGGGGATTTCAATGTATTTAATATCTTTAGTGCCTTTTGCTTTGTCTTTGATTGGTAATGCACATTCGATTAAAATATCTGTTTCGTCTCGTTCGTGAAAAATAGCAGTCGGAACTCCTGATAAGGTAATATTATTTTTTTTCAAGAAACTCATTAATTCAGAATATTTGTCAAACATGGTTATGCTTAACTTACTTACAGGGCATCTTCCTGTTATCGACAAAGCTTTTAATCCTTCAAATGTAGTTTGTCGTATCTTGCCTGTTCGTCCTTTATGATATCTCATTTTTTCGACAAGAGACTTAAAGTTATTTAAACCTTTTTCAAATTCAGAACCTAGAGATTTATCCATGAAAATACCAAACCATTTTTCGAAAGGATAAGACAGAACTCCTTCGAAAGCCCAAGTTATTTTTGTACTATTTTCTTGTTCCGAAAAAAATGTCCAGATAACATTAGCTTCCATTGCATGGGGTTTCAAGAAATATATTTTTGATTCTATTCGTTCGTTAGCCAAGAATTTTTTAATCTCAATATGTCCTTCGCCAATTGTTTTCCCTTTCCACATATATCCCGAGCCAATAATTTGAGGTTTCATCATAACATCAATTTCTGCATCAGGTTCTTTTTCAAGCCAAGGATCCCACTTTGCTCTTAAATCCATATTTAGTGCTGATTGAAAAACTATATCAACAGGTTTGTCAATATAAACGCTACGTTCGACATGAAACTTTGAAGGCAAGAATAAAGGAATCAAGAAGAAAAGAATGAAAAGAAAAAGAATAGCAATGCCTAACCATTTTAAAATTTTCATAAGTTGTACGATTTTAGTTTTATCTAATTTACAATATATTTTCGTACAATTCCAGTGTAAAAAAAGAGCTACTAAAAACTCAGTAGCTCTTTTCTTTATTATATGTTGCGATTTATTTTATTACTTCAAATTTATCGCCTGTTTTTTGAATAATAAGCTTATACCATTCTTCTCCGTATCCAGGGAATTTTATTTTAGGTGTTATGTAAGCATCTCCTTCGGGTACCGGACGAGCTTCCTTTACATTTCCATCTAAATATTTAGCAAATAAATAACCATAAAGATTTTTCCATGATTTTACTGTTTTATCAGCCTGAGTATTTGAATAGTTTGTTAAGAATTCAACTGCTTTTTCTGGATTTGTTTTATAGATTTCGGCAGCAGCTTTATCAATTCCGTTAACCTCTTCGATGTAGCCTAATTCTAATTCGTCTTGGATTTTTTGGATATCAGGAATCATATCTGAATATCGAGTATATGCGAAATTCGAAACTTGATTAAATACCCAAAAAGCAGCATCATCTTTATATTCCATAATAGATCCGTATCCTACAGAATATTTCTCAGGAATTTTGGTCATGCTTGTATACATTGGAGTATAAACTGTAGAGTAAGTATCATCAACACCAAACCAAATGATTCCACCTACAGCATCAGGTAGCCAGTTTCTACTTTGCGAAACAAAAGAAAACCCTGTTTGTTGTGTCGAAATAGCTCTTTCGTTGAAATATTTTTTCCCTTCAACTTCCCAATATAAAGGTCTCCATCGTACAATATTTTTATACGGACCAGCACCTACATCTTTAGTCATATCCATTGGTGTACCTTGATAGTAATCTCTCATCATATTCATTACATCGCGAACAGATAGTTTGTTATCTGGTTTTACCCATAATGGCATTCTGTTTTTAAGATTTTTACCCATAGCGTAATCTTCATATTTTTCCATTCCTGAAGATACTCTGTTAAATCCTGCATAAACACGAGCTTCGCAAAAACGAGCACCACCAAAATCAAGAGGAGCATATACATCAGAGAAACTAAAGTTTTTATTTTTTCCTTTGTAATAACCTTTTTCTTTTGCAAAAGAAATTACATCCGACGAATGATATGTTGTTTGTTTAGGATTGTTAAAGTTATTTTCTTTTTGGAAAGGGAATGTAGTTATACGTGCGTGATTAGCATGTCCAGAAATATATCCATCAGGAATTTGACGAGCAACCCATACAGCACCAGTAATTCCAGGACCTTTTCCGATAATTTCAAGAATCCATACTTCGTTAGGGTCAGATATTGAAAACGACTCACCTGAGCTATAATATCCATATCTGTCAAGAAGTTCTGATATTGTTTTTATTGCTTCGCGAGCTGTTTTTGATCTTTGTAATGTAATATAAATTAAGCTTCCGTAGTCAATAATTCCTGTTGAATCTTGCAGCTCCTTTCGTCCTCCGTAAGTAGTTTCGCCAATAGCTAACTGAAACTCATTCATATTTCCAACTACGTTGTATGTATGCGAAGCTTGTTCTATTTCTCCTAAGTATTTTCCTGTATCCCATTCGTATACTTTAAGCATTGTTCCTTTTGGATGATCGGCAGCAGGCCAATGGTAAAGTTCTCCGTATAAAGCGTGCGAATCGGCTGCATAAGTAATCATTGTCGATCCATCAGTGCTAGCACCTTTGGTTACAAGAAAATTTGTACAAGCAAAACCTGTGTTGATCAGTAAAACCGACAACAAGGTTAAAGAAATTGTTAAAAATGGTTTTTTCATTTGTTTTAGATTTATGACTTGTCGAAATAATTTACATCACAAATCCCAGTGCATGGTTTTGTGGTGTTGCTAAGCAAACTATTCTTTTGTTAGCGATAAATGATTCTGACATAGCCTTGTTTTATAATTTATATTATTGTTTTGTAATTTGTTTTCTTTAAGATCTTGACAAAAATAGAAAAATAATTAAATTTTAAAAGTTATTGCGTTTTGATGTTCTTTTGGTATTACATCATCAATTTAACAAGCTTTTCTTTGTCTTCGTCTGATAGTTTGTGAAACATCCCATTTGCTTGCGAGTTAAGTATTTGCTGTGTTATTTCGTTTTGTTTGTCTTTATAAATATCTATATCTGATAATCTAACCGGGCAATCGACTGAAATAAAGAATTTCTCTAAACTGTCAATTGTTTCGTCAACCGAGTTTACATTGAATAATTGTTTCCCGAGTTGTTTAATTCGATCTGGAATTCGGGTTGATAAAAGTTTTAACCATGCCGGATAAACTATCGAAAGAGTTGCTCCGTGTGGAGTATCGTATAAAAATGAGATATTGTGTGCTATATCGTGAACACCCCAATCACCATTTTTGCGGCCATAATCATTTGTCCCGTTTAGTGCCATTGTTGCTGCCCACATAATATTTGCTCTATAGTTGTAGTTTTGAGGGTCGTTTAAAACCAAAGGAGCATTTTCGATAGCCTCTTTTATAATCGATTCGACAAATCGATCAGCAAGAGAAGCTTTCCCTTCGCCAAAATAAGATTCGAGCGAGTGTGCTATTAAATCAACAATTCCGTAAGCTGTATATTTCTTAGGAACAGAGAAAGTAAACTCAGGATCTAAATACGAATGTTTAGGATAGTTTAAAGGCGATACGTATGCTATTTTCTCCTTAGTTTCATGGTTTTGCAAAACAGCTGCTCCATTCATTTCCGAACCGGTTGCTGCTATAGTTAATATTGCAATTAACGGAATGTTTGATTTGGGCACTGATTTATATTTCATAATATCCCAGGGGTCTATATTATTGGCTATTGCCAACGATATAATTTTTGCCGAATCGATTACACTACCTCCACCAACAGCAACAATTACATCAATCTTATTATCAATACCTATTTTTGCTGCTTCTCGTGCATTATCAACCAATGGATTTGATTTTATTCCCGAATATTCGAAAATCTGTATTTCATCAGTTTTTAGTTGAGCAATAACTTTTTCGTAAATTCCATTTTTACGAATTGAACCTTTCCCGCACAAAAGCAATACTCGTTTTCCTAATTCTTTTGTAGTTGTACCTAATGTTTTAATGCAATTTCGACCAAAATGAACTTGCGTAGGGTTATATGCTATAAAATTTTCCATGTTTATTTTTTTTGAAACAAATTTAATATAATAATACTCTTGAAATATCTTGTTTGATTTGTTTTATATCAATTCAACTATTCAGATGTATTGCAACAACTTAATCGAAGTATTTTAATCCCTCTAATTTTAATAGTTTAATTAATATTAGTTCATAGACCTATTTTGTATTATAAAGTTTAACGTTTAATTTTTCGAGATGTATACTTAAAGTAAAATGAAATTTATTCTATCAATGAAAGACTAAACAGTCCTTATCTTTTGCAAGTTAAAACTTACTACTTATAAAATTTCCCTTGCCAAGTATCGAGTTCGGCTAATCGTTTTTCGAATTTATTTAATATCTGATCGTTTCGAATTAAACCCCATCCCGGACCAGATAGAAAACGTGGAGGTACTTCGCCAGCAAATCGCTCTACAACAAAATTAGGATTTAATTGCTCCAGAAATTTAATGAAAAACTCTATGTATTCCGACAGTTCGAAGAACTGGTATTTCTCAGGATTTTTAATGTAGTCCTGTTCCATTGCTGTGCCTTTAATTATTTGTAGCTGATGAAACTTAACAGTATCCAACGGAAGTTTCGAGATAGTTTTTGCTTGTTGCAATAGATATTCTTTCGATTCGCCGGGTAATCCGAAAATAAAATGAGCTCCTGCTTTTAGTCCATATTTTTTTGTTTTTTCTAAGGCAGCAATAGCATCTTCGAAAGTATGTCCGCGATTTATATTTTTCAGAGTTTGATTATTACACGATTCTATACCATACTCTAATATAACATAATATTTCTCGGATAAACTCTTGAAATACTCTAACTTTTCGTCATCAATACAATCGGGGCGGGTTCCGATAACAATTCCGGCAATTCCGTCTATTTGTAAAGCTTGATTATAAATTTCTTTTAGTTTTTCGATAGGAGCATAAGTATTTGAGTATGCCTGAAAGTAGGCCAAAAATTTATTAGCACGACGATATCGTTTTTCGTGAAACTCTATACCTTCGATGATTTGTTGCTTAACAGTTTTTTCGGGCATGCAATACGAAGGATTAAAGGCGTCGTTGTTGCAATATGTACATCCTCCTTCTCCTTTTGTTCCATCGCGATTAGGACAAGTAAAACCTGCATCGATTGTTACTTTTTGTACTCGTTCGCCAAAGGTGCGTTTAAAATAGTTGCTATAAGCGTTAAATCTTCTGTTATGTCCCCACAAATATTCTGTCATCTTAACTATTTTTTTACTTCTATAATTTTATTTAAATCAACATACCACAAGTAACCTTCAGTTGTTTTATCTTCTATTTTTTTGATAATGTCCATATATGATTTTACTTGTTTTATGTGTTTATCTTCTTGTTGTTCTCCAAATTTATAATCAATAACAATTACTTTATCTTTACCTATTAAAACCCTGTCGGGACGCAATGTACTACCGTTAGGTAAAATAAGCTCAGCTTCGTTTTTTATTTCCCAAACACTGCTAAACCACGATTTTACTTGTTTGTTGCTTAATGTTTCTTTAATTCGATTTTCGATATTGTTTTTTTCTTTTACAGATATTTTTCCTTCGATAATTAATTTTTCGATAGCAAGAGGAATATCTTCTTCGAGTTCGATATTTTCGAATATTTCATGCATTATTTTCCCATAGTTTACTTTTTCGTAAGGTGTGCTATCTTTACCTGTAAAAAACGAATTGTCGTGTAGTTTAACTCTTAGCTTATTTTTTACATTGTACGAGTCGAAACAAGTAAGCTCAAACTCGTTGTTTGTTTGTTCCGAAACCACTGTATTGTTACTTAAATTGCCCAGTTCAAGAATATTTTTCTCCGGATCCCAGCTGTCGGTAAATCCAACCAAATCTTTTCCTTTAGACGAAAGCTTTTGGTAATTGTTATAAGTATAAAATAACAAATCGCCTACTGTTTTTATTCCTGTCGATCTTGCCTTAAGTGGCGAGAATACAAACAAATTCTCTTTTGCTCGGGTAAATGCAACATACAGCAAGTTTATATTATCGACAAAGGCGTGTAACTTTTCGTTTTGATAATTTTCTTTAAATACAGTATCGATTAATGATTTTGAGTATTTTACCGGAATTAAATCGAGTTTATTAAAAGGTTCGACATGAGTTTTACACCACATAATATTGTTCTGAAATGCTTTGTGGTCGATATCCCAATTGCAAAAAGGAATAATAAGGTTTTTAAATTCGAGACCTTTCGAGCTGTGTACAGTTATTATTCGTATTGCATCCTGATCTTCGGATATTGAGAGTGTTTTCTTTATTCCCGATTCGTTCCACCATACTAAAAACGAGTGAATATCTGATGCTGTTTTTTTACTAAATTCTAAAATAATATCTAAAAAAGCACTCAAATAAGGTTGTTCGTGTTTTATTGTACTAAGATCAAAAATACGAACAAGCTGATCAATCAATTCGTAAATAGGCAGTTGTTTTATTTGGGCAAACGATTTAATAAACTGTGTAGGGAAAATCTTTTTTAGCCAGTTTTCGCGTTCTTCGTCGGGGTGTTTGTGTATTAAGTTATGTAAATCTTCGCTATTTAAATCAAGCTTTTTAAGGTATTGATGATATTCGTAAGCAATAAATGCAATATTAATGTCGTCGTTTGGATTTAGAATAAACTCTAAGATAGATACTAAAAATTTTACTAAAGATGAGTTTGCTAAATAAAGCGAGTCGCTCGATATAAAATCAAATTTATAATCCGATTGATTCTGATTTTTTGCTTCGATAAGGATATTTGCAATTTCTTGCCCTTCTTGTCCGCGTCGTACTAAAATAGCAATATCCTTTAGTCGGTACGATTTATCTTGTAAATCTTTAATTATTTCGGGGAGCCGAATCTTTATTTCATCGTTATAGTTATATTCTTTCTCGTGTAAAAAGGTATGTTTTATATATCCTCCTTGATTTGTATTGGTTGCCGGCGAATCTTGATATACATCAGCATACGAATCTGATATTTTTGTTTGATAAGGATTTGGATTCGAATTAGAAGTTTCGAATTCGGAGTTGTAATAATTTTGAATTACCTGCGACGAATAACAAAAAATAGCATTATTAAAATCGATTATATTTTTTTTACTACGCCAGTTTGTGGTTAACGATTCTACTTTAGGAGAGTAATGTCTAAATTCATCTTGTATTTGATCCGATAATATTTTCCAATCGCTATTACGCCATCTATATATCGATTGCTTTATATCGCCCACCACTAAATTTTCGCTCCCTAAGGCTAAACTATTTTCGATTAAAGGTCTGAAATTATGCCATTGAATTTTCGATGTATCCTGAAATTCATCAATCATAAAATGCTTAAATGTATTTCCGGTTTTTTCGTAAATAAATGGCGATTCGTTATCGTCGATAATTGTTTGTAATAATTTAGCCGAATCAGAAATTAGAAAGATATTTTGTTCGCGGCAATATTCGTGTACCTTACGCGATAAGTCGGTTAAAATACCTAGCGACTGTATTAGCTTTTGTATTTGTATTGCCGTGTTATAATTTTCAAAATTATTGTTTCTATAATTAATTGCTTCATTTAATAAATCGAACAATCCGTTGTTTAAAACACCTTCGATAATATCTTTTTTATCGTTTTTAGGCAACCACATATCGTAACTGGCGGCTCCGTCGATAGTTCGTTTTTTTAGTTCGTAATCTTTATTTTTTAATTTATTAAAAAAATTAGGAACACTTGCTTTGCCATATTTAAAATCAGAAATTTCTAAGGCATTGGTTTTTATTAAATCAAGAGCTTTCTGAGCTATTGTGTCAAGCGAGTTTTCGAAACTAGCAACGATCAATCGCAAATCGTTTATATATTCTTTCAGAAATTCTTTATTATGCATCTTATTAATAAGATCTTGATCAAAAGCCAGAAATTCTTCTTTTAGGATTTCGCCTGCAAGCTTTTTAATATCATCTTTAAAATCCCATTTTTCGCCTTTCTCGATTTTTTCTGAAGCTAAGCCCGACAACCATTTTTGTAGATCGAGGTTTGTGTCTATCTCAAGCAACAGTTCGTCGGTTACTTTTGCTAATACCTCGTTCTGATTTAGCTCTATAGAATATCCCGGTTGTATTCCTATTTCGCGAACAAATGCTCTAATTATTTTCTGAAAAAACTTATCGATAGTCGAAACCGAAAATTTCGAAAAATCATGCAATAAAAAAGACAATATTTTTTTTGCTCGATATTGTAGCTCAGTGTCAGAAAATCCATACTCTTTATTTAAGCTATGTGCATAGGCCGATTGTTGTCCTTTAGCTAAGATATTTAACTCGTTTAATATCCGAGCTTTCATTTCGGCTGTAGCTTTGTTTGTAAATGTTACAGCTAAAATACGACGATAATTTTCGGGGAATTTAAAAATTAGGTTAAGAAACTCACCTGTTAATCTAAATGTTTTACCCGAACCAGCAGATGCTTTATATATAGATAATTGCGACATTGTAATTCTTTGTGATTTTAAACTATAAAATTAGACAAAAATACGACACAGCGTGTAAGGTATTTTTCAAGCATTATGATAATGCCGTATCGTTTCAGAAATATCTCAGTATTTTAGCTTGTCGAAGCTTTTAGTTGTGTGCTTTATAGAAGCATTTCGGTAAATAACCCAAAATTTCCGGTTCGGAACGTATAATTATAGGTTAGTTGACGTATATTTTTCGGTTCGGAACGTATATTTTTAGGTTCAGAACGCATAATTATAGGTTGGTAAACCTATCCAGTTTTATAATTTATAGATGTGGTTCGGTTATTTATAGAAGTGTTTC
>JAKSCO010000032.1 GCA_022360575.1 Bacteroidales bacterium
ACAAATAAGAGGGCGTACTTTGCAATAAAAAAGATATTTACCTACAGCCAAAAAGAAGTAAAAAGCGTCAATCAACGCCCTAAAATTCTTTATTTTCAAGTATTAAGTAAAATTTACAGATTTATACCTAATCGGCAACAAATTTATTTTTAAAGTCCCGAGAGAATACACTGTAAACAAAATCAAATTGTTATTATTGCAAAATAAAATTACGCAAAATTGCTTTTGTCAATACTTATAACCAATAGCCATAAATAATTCGGAATAATGAATGCCAAAAATATTTATATAAAAGAAATCGGGAATGTAAGTCTTAAACGAAGTAGTCGGGCTAAAAATGTATCAATTGCAATAAAACAAGATAAAGAAATTGTATTAACCTTACCTATAGGAGTAAGTCAAAAACAAGGTCTTGCAATTTTAAATCAACGCATTGATTGGATAAAAAAAGGATTGGCAAAAATGGATGCAAGACATTCGAAAGCCACTCATTTCGACGAAAATACAGATTTTACAATCAGAGGAAAAAGACTATTAATAAAATCACATTGTTTGGATAAAACACAAATAGCTATCTCGCAAAAAGAGATCGAAATTCTGTATCCTCAGCAGATATCGCTTAATACTCAACAAGGTCAAATTTTTATAAAAGATGTAATAACAGAGGTATTACGAATTGAAGCCAAACACTATTTACCCCAAAGAACAGCTGAGTTAGCTCAGAAATATCATTTCGAATACAATAAAATATTTATAAAAAATAACAAAACTTCATGGGGAAGTTGTAGTTACCAGAACAACATAAATTTAAATCTACATTTAATGCGACTACCCCAAACATTAATCGACTACGTTATTCTACACGAACTTTGTCATACAGTAGAAAAAAACCACAGTAAAAATTTCTGGACACTGATGTGTAATACCTTAAGTAATTCTAAAGAACTGTCGAAAGAATTAAGAAATTTTTCGACTCAGTATTATTGATTTTTTCTTAAAATAGAGTAAGTTTAGGGAGTTATATTACAATGTTTACGCAGGTATGAATATTAATTCTAAAATGTTATTGTATATCCTATCAACATCAGTTGTAATACTGATCTGTTCAATAGGTTATATCACTTTAAAATCGAATAATCTGGCACTGGAACGCACACAAGAAATAGCTCTAAAAAACTCGCGAGAGTATGCTAATGAAATAAAATCTCATCTTTTATCGGATTTTAATACAACGAAAACCTTAGCCGAAATAGGAAAAGCTTATTTATCACTACCTTGGGACGAGTGGAACAAAGTATTTTTACAGCAACAATTTAACATTATTAACTCTAATCCTTATTATTTGGGTGTTGCTACAAGTTGGGAGTTAAACCACATTGATCCTAACTGGGATAAGCCATACGGCAGATATTTAAACGGATGGGTTAGAGATAAAAACGGAAAAGTAAATCAAATAGAGACTAAACTAAACACCGAAGGAGATGATTTGCTTAGTCTTTACTACATAATGAAAAGCACCGGTAAATCGATGATTGTAGATCCGGAACTTTACTCGCCAACCGGAAAAGTTGAAGATCAATATTTAAATTCGAATCTTTCGGTTCCAATAAAACTAGGAAACACACACATTGGCTTAGCATGTATCGATGTTGATTTAAACAGATTTCAGGATATTATTGTAAACATTAAGCCCTTTAAAGGTAGTTATGCCTTTTTACTTTCGAACAATAGCTCATTTGTTGCTCATCCAAAACACGAACTTATGGGGAAACTATTTTCCAATAAATATCGTGATGTAGATAGGGAATTTAACATTACCGAGAAAATAAAAAAAGGAGAAAATTTTTCGTTTACAACAAAAAACGAACAAGGAGAGAAAATTCACTATGTATTTTCTTCGATAAAAATAGACGGAATAGATACACCTTGGTCGTTAGCGATATCTGTACCCAACAAAGTAATTACAGAAAAAGCCCGAAATATTTTATACAACGCCATAGGTGTTTGTTTTGTTGGTTTACTCTTACTAACTATAATTATAGCTTTAATTGCCAAAAACATAACACATCCTATAAAGCATGTTACATCAACACTTAAATCGTTGGCTTTAGGAAAAATTGACAAATCGCTAATTAGCAAAGTAAATAGTAAAGATGAAGTTGGCGAGATGATAGATGCTTTAAACACATCAATTAATGGATTAAATCAGAAATCGGAGTTTGCAAAACAAATCGGAACAGGAGAAATAAGTTGTAATTTAGACCTTTTAAGTAAAGATGATAAACTTGGGAAATCATTACTTGAAATGCAAGATTGTCTAAAACAAGCAAAAGAAAAAGAAGAAGAACGAAAAAGCGAAGACAAAAAACAATCGTGGATCAATAACGGACTCACCATGTTTTCGGACATCTTACGAAAAAACAATCATAACATTCAATTATTGACTCGCGATATTATTAAGAATTTAGTATCCTATTTAGACAGTAACCAAGGAGGGTTATTTCTTGTTGACAAGAATAACGACGAAGGAACTATACTAAAACTATCAGCAGCTTTTGCATACGATAGAGATAAATTTATAGAGAAAACTGTTGAATTAGGCGAAGGATTAGTTGGTAGTTGTGCTATCGAAAAAGAAACAATCTATATAACCGAGATACCTCAAAACTACATCACAATAAGCTCGGGGCTTGGTGATGCAAATCCTAATAGTTTATTGTTGGTTCCGATGATTACAGACAATCAATTGCAAGGAGTTATCGAAATCGCTTCGTTTAAAGAATTTAAACCTCATCAGATACATTTTACCGAACTAGTAGCAAGAAATATTGCATCGATCTTAAAATCGACACAAATAAATATCGAAACATC
>JAKSCO010000276.1 GCA_022360575.1 Bacteroidales bacterium
AACCTATCCAGTTTTATAATTTATAGATGTGGTTCGGTTATTTATAGAAGTGTTTCGGTAATTAACCCAAATTTTGGGGTTCGGAACGTATAATTATAGGTTAGTTGACGTATATTTTTCGGTTCAGAACGCATATTTTTAGGTTCAGAACGCATAATTATAGGTTGGTAAACCTATCCAGTTTTATAATTTATAGATGTGGTTCGGTTATTTATAGAAGTGTTTCGGTAATTAACCCAAATTTTGGGGTTCGGAACGTATAATTATAGGTTAGTTGACGTATATTTTTAGGTTCAGAACGCATAATTATAGGTTGGTGAACCTATCCAGTTTTATAATTTACAGATATGGTTCGGTTATTTATAGAAGTGTTTTGGTAATTAACCCAAATTTTTCGGATGGTTAATATCTATTTACGCAAAACAACCAATCGGATAGGTTGAATAACTTATAAAATTATTTCTAATTATAGCTCATACTTATCAGACTCTTCTTGCAAATCTTCATCCCATTTTTCTTTTGCAATGTCAGAACAAATTTCGATTAAATTATTCTCAGGGTCTCGAAAATGTGCTGTTCTTATTCCCCAGCCAGTCATATCGGTTGGTTTATTAATAAACGAGACACCTCTCTCTGATAGATCTTGAAATGTTTTATCTACGTCATCAACGTTTAAAACAATGGCAACTACAATATATAGATATTGTTTAGATTAAGAGATATATTAAAAAAATAGGGTGTCTCAAATAATCGAAACACCCATTGTAATAAATTTGAGTATTTTATTGTACAGCTTCGTCTAAAGCTTTTCCTGGCTTGAATTTCACAACTTTTTTTGCTGCAATTTTGATTTCAGCACCAGTTTTAGGGTTTCTTCCCATGCGTTCAGCACGTTCGTTAATAGAAAATGTTCCAAATCCGATTAATTGAACACTCTCTCCTTTTTGTAAAGCGGTTTTAATTGATCCAACACATGCGTTTAATGCGTTTTCTGATACAGATTTTGTTAATCCACTTTCTGTTGCAATTGCGTTTACTAATTCTTGTTTGTTCATATTCTTAGTTTTTAATTATTAGTGAAGTTGCAAAAATAACATTCCTGTTGACTTTGCCGCTATGAATGAGCAAATAATATACATATTTATTAAAAAATAAGTTGAATTTTATGATTTTTATCAGAAAATGACTCATTATAGAGCAAAATTCGACTATACACAAGGTTTCTTCGTATTTACTAAAATGATAAAATTTGATCTTTTTTAAAGATATTGTATCCTGAATGAGTTGGTTAGTGTTTTCTGAATAAATTCTAGAGATTCTTGCTTTGCAGTTTCTTTATTTGTTAATAATATTGTAGATAATTTAATATCATAATTAAAACTAAAAGAAGAATAGAAATGAAAAATTTGAAATTGTTATTCATTGCAATTATTGCAATTGTTATATCATCATGTTCAAAAGATGATCCTGAGCCTAAAGGGCATTTTATTTACAAAGGCGAAACTTACGATTTGGAGTGTGCTACAGTATATGATCTAGGAGAGAGTGGGAATCTTTCATTTAGGAGCTATAAAGTTGCTATTATGTCAAGTCAAGGAAATCATAAAAATCAAATCAAATTTGGAATTAACTCTAGTTCTTTAGATTGTATAGAGTTAGGTACTTACAAGTACAAGAACTTATCATCAGTAAAGAATTTTTTTTATGGATTAACTATAGAGTATGATTTAGAATACAATGAAGATTCTAAAATTATAGGTGGGAAAAGAATTACTTGGTATGATTCTGATGTAGATTTTGAGGGAACAGTTACTGTAAGTGAAAAAGGCGAAGATCGTAAATTTACTTTTGACATTACTGTAATTATTGATGGGAAAAAAGAGAAACTTACAGGAGAATTTTGCGGAGAATTGAATAATCTTTAATTATAGTAATAAGTAAAAAGCAAATTTAGCTATGAATATAAATGGGTATACAATGATAATTGAAATTTGTATATCCATTTTTTACCTTAAAACAATAACAGCTTGTGTTAAGAATAATTTTTAATATATTTAATTATTAATAGTATTGTTCGGATAAACAATGGTTTATGAGAGAGTTGCGATTTGTGAGAGCAAGTAACAAAAGCATTTTTTACAAGAAATAAATATAAAGAGCAGTAAATCATAAATAACAAAAATGTAAGCAGATGAAAAAAAGAATATTAATATTATTAGTTGCTGTATTATTTATACAAGTAAGTGTTTATGCACAAAGAATACGGAAAAATAGTTTAGGACGTTTAACTTATACTCAACTACCATCAGATCCATTCCCTTCTAATTTTAAAGATTACAAAGTAAAAGGAACAGGAGCTCATAATGATTTATATAGAAGAGATGCCATTGTTAATGGGATAAATATTGTTGGGTTTAATAAAGTAAATAGCGAAGATTATCAGTTTTTATTGGACGTAGAAGAATATCCTTTGCAGCATTCCGAAGCAGAAAGAAAAGAAAATGTTGTAAAAAAGAAGAAAGATGGAATAGTGAGAACATATACTTATTATAATTATGTATCTTCGGTTGTTTTCAAATACAATTTGGTTGTAAAAGATAAAGAAGGAAATGAATTGTTTCGTAGGGTGTTTGAGGGCGAAGAAGATATAGTTGGTCCTGAAGATAGATCTATAAGCAAAGCACATAAAGATTATAAGGCTACTAAAAAGAAGTTTATAAAAGAGATACTATCGTCACAGGTAAAAGCTATTTCAGAGTATGTAAATAATAGAGTTGGATTTCCTAAAAAAGCCTATTTTCTGAGAGTATATGTAGTAAAACCAAAGAAATATAATTACGACGAATATACAAAAGCAGCAGAGATTTTTTCTTCGGCATGTGATATTTTAAAAGCCGATGAAAACAAAACCGAAGAAGCTTTGAATATATTGAAACCTGCTATTGAGGCTTGGAAAACAGAATTAAAAGAGTCGGATTTAGAGCATAGAAGAGCTAGAATAAATAAAAAAGTTACTTGTGGTACCTTATATAATATTGCATTGTCTTATATGATATGTAAAGATTATACTAAAGCAATAGAGTATTTTAATAAGTGTACAGCCATAAACTCAATTTTTGGAAATGCTCGATCATTTATTGATATAGCCTCTAATTTGCAACAAAGAGTCGAAGCTAATAAGAAATAGTATAAAAAAGATAATATCGAAATAGTTAATTTTCGAAGTATCGAATATTTAAGAAAAACTGTCTCTCTAAAACCGAGGCAGTTTTTTTAATGAAAAAATAGAAACAAAATACTTTCCTGCTAAATGCTTTTTCTTCAATAAATTTTCCTTCAAAAAAAACGAATAGGGTACAAAAACAACAAACGATTCTTATATTTGTAACAGACATCCTAAAATTTACAAATATGATAAACAAAGTAGCTAAGTCTGGAAATATAGGGAAGAAAATCCGTTCCGACTGTTATGTTACCCTCGAACTGAAAGATTCAGGAGGAATTAAAATTGAACAAAAAAGCAAGGTGAAGGTTTTGTACGGAGAATCCAATCAGAAACTTTGTATTCAGATTCTAGAGTTTTTCGGAATAAAAAATGCCGAATTATTACTTGAAGATACAGGAGCTTTACCTTTAGTGATAGCCGCTCGAGTTGAGGCGGCTATAAAGCAAGTTGTTGAGACAGATAAAGAATTTTTACTTGATTTTATTGATGAAAACAAGTATTCTTCAGAGAAAGAGAAATTTCGCTTTTCGCGATTATATCTTCCGGGAAATACTCCTAGTATGATGTTAAATGCCGGAATTCACGAACCCAATGGTATAATCCTCGATTTAGAAGATTCTGTAGCTTACAACAAGAAAAATGAAGCACAATTATTAGTGAGAAATGCTTTGCGTGGGATTAATTTTTACGGAGCAGAGCGCATGGTGCGTATCAATCAATTTCCTCAGGGACTAAACGATTTAAAATATCTTATTCCGCATAATGTTCATATGTTATTAGTTCCGAAATGCGAAGGGGCAAAGCAAATACATCAACTCGAAGAAAAAATAGAAGAGTTAAAGAAAAAACATAAGATAAAGCAAAGCATTTATTTAATGCCAATAATAGAGAGTACCTTAGGAGTAGAAAAAGCTTATGAAATAGCTACAGCCTCAGAAAATGTTGTGGCTATGGCAATAGGATTAGAAGATTATACTGCCGATTTAGGTGCTCGAAGAACAAACGAGGCTAGCGAATCGTTTTATGCTCGAACCAGAATGGTAAATGCTTGTAAGGCTGCTGGTGTTCAGGCAATCGATTCGGTATTTTCGGATGTGGGAGATATGAAAGCTTTATGCGAAAATGTAAAGGTGTCGAAAAGTTTAGGCTTTGAGGGTATGGGATGTATTCATCCTCGACAAATAAAGGTTATTCATGAAAGTTTTGCTCCAGAACAACCCGAAATAGAAAAGGCGAAAAAAATAGTAAATGCTTTTATCGATGCTACAGAAAAAGGTTTAGGGGTTGTGTCTATCGGAACTAAAATGATAGATCCTCCAGTGGTTAAACGAGCCGAGAAGACAATAAATTTAGCAACTAAATTAGGATTAATAAATAAAAACTGGAGGGAGGAATTTTTAAATGACTAAGCAAGTAAAAAATGCTGTAGGAAGAATGATTCCTACAGAAATAAATGGAGAAAAGACAGTACCTTTTAAAGGAATCGGAAAACATAGACCTCAAGGTCGAAAATATGCTCCACCTATCCCGACAGCAATTGATTATCCTGACAATGGAAATAAAGTAATAGGATCGTTAGAGGAAGCTTTAGTAAAATGTGGGTTGAAAGATGGGATGACTATTTCTACTCATCACCACTTGCGCAATGGCGATTTGGTAAGTAATACTATTTTTGATGTAGCTCACAAAATAGGAGTAAAAGACTTGGTTTGGTTCCCATCTGCATCTTTCCCTTGTAACGAACCCATAGTAGAGCATTTACAAAACGGAACAATAAATCGAATCGAAGGAAGCATGAATGGTCCTTTAGGCCGATTTGTATCTCAGGGCAAAATGAAAGGAACAGCCGTATTGCGTTCGCATGGCGGAAGAGTACAAGCTGTTCAGGATGGAGAAGTAAAAATAGATATTGCAGTATTAGCAGCTCCTTCGGCTGACTTTTTTGGTAATGCTAATGCTTTAAATGGCCCCTCGGCTTGTGGTGTTTTAGGTTATGCTACAACAGATTATTTATATGCAGATAAAGTAATTGTTGTAACTGATAATTTGGTCGATTTCCCCAATATGCCAATGGAAATTCAGGGTAATTATGTTGATTTTGTTGTTGTGGTTGATAAGATCGGTATTCCTGAGAAAATTGTATCAGGAACAACGCAAATAACCAAAAGCCCAGATAGATTATTAATAGCAGAACTAACAGCTCAGTTTTTACAAGAAAGTGAAATATTGAAAGATGGTTGTTATATGCAAGCTGGTGCCGGAGGAACATCTTTAGCCATTGGATATTATGTACATCAAATATTAAAGTCAAAAGGATGGAAATCGCATCTAGGTTTTGGAGGTAGTACTAAATATATGGTACAAATGCTTGAAGAAGGAGTTATGGAGCATATTATGGATGCTCAAGCTTTTGACCTTGGAGCAGTAGCAAGTATTGCCGAAAACAAAAACCATCATCAATATCCTGTTTTTAATGCTTATAATTTTCATTCGAAAGGAAATTTAACTTCGATGATGGATATAATGATATTAGGAGCAACCGAAGTAGATGTGAATTTTAATGGAAATGTGGTAACTCACTCTGATGGTTATTTATTACATGGCATTGGAGGTTGGCAAAATTGTTTACATGCCAAAAATGTGATACTTCCTATACCTTTATTTCGTGATAGAATCCCCGTCATTAAAGACGAGGTAACTACTATATGTGGTCCGGGCGAAATGATTGATATTATTGTTACCGAAAGAGGTATTGCAATAAACCCTCGACGAAAGGATTTAATTGATAAAATGAAAAATAGTACACTGCCTATAAAAACAATAGAAGAATTAAAAGCTGAGGCAGAGGCTATTTGCGGACCATCGCAAAAACCTGTCATCTCTGATGAGGTTGTTGCTGCTATAAAATGGGTTGACGGAACTGTTATTGATGTTGTGCGAAAAGTAATAGATTAACTTTCTAATAGTCCTCTTGCTTTTATAAGGTGAGGGGACATTTATATTCCTTAGGTTTCAATATATGTAATGCTTTAGATTCTTACTATGTAAGCACTGTCTTTAAAAATTCAATAAAAATAAATTCTAATCTTTAATAATGACTCTCTGTTGACCTAGGAATAAACAATATGAGCTTTTGTAATTAGATTAATATACACTACTTTTGACAAGAAATTAAATCATTAGGAATGAGAAATAGAACTGTATTAATCATTAGTTATTACTGGCCTTCGTCGGGGGGAGGTGGAGTGCAGCGATGGTTAAAATTTGCTAAATATCTTCCGCAAAACAATTGGAATGTTCATGTGTTAGTACCCAAAAATGCAGATTATCCATCGTATGATCCCAGTCTTGAAAAAGATATTCCAAATTCGGTTACTGTTCATAAATGTAGGATATGGGAGCCTTACAATTTATTTAGAGTATTTACAAACCGTGAAAAGGGAAGTAAAGTAAATGCTGGGCAGTTTTTTGATGTCGGAAAACAATCGCTAAAAGATAAAATAGCCCTGTGGATAAGAGGAAATTTTCTTATTCCTGATCCAAGAGTATTTTGGAAATATTTTGCTTATAAAAAAGGTAAAAAACTAATTCCGTCGATTAACCCCGATATAATTATTACTACCGGACCTCCACATAGTGTGCATTTAATAGGTTTAGCCATAAAAAAGCGTTTTAATTTACCTTGGATTGCCGATTTTCGTGATCCTTGGAGTCAGTTGGATATATTAGAAAAATGTTATTCGTCGCGCTTGGCTATAGGTATGCAAAAGAGATTAGAGTCAAAAGTATTACGATCAGCCGACACTGTGTTAACTGTAAGTTCTACCTGGGGAGCTGAATTGACCGAACTTGGAAGTGTTCGTACCGAGGTGATTACGAATGGTTTTGATCAAGAAGACTTTAAAAACTATGAATCGAAACGAAATGAAAAGTTTCGAATTGTGCATACAGGTATTATAACTTCATTGCGAAATCCAGAAGCATTTTGGGAAACTTTAAATGAGATATGTGCAGAGAATGAGCTTTTTAGGGATAAACTGGATTTATTTTTTATTGGCAATTTAGATCCTGGAGTAAAGAATTCGGTTACGCAATATAGATATTTGGCAAATAAATTTAATTATAGCGGTTATGTAACTCACGATAAAGTTATTTGCGAATATGAAACCAGCGAATTACTATTGGTTCTTTTAAATAAATCGAAAAATGCACTAGGACATATTCCAGGAAAAATTTTCGAATATTTAGCAACAAACAAGCCTATTTTAGCTTTAGGTCCAACACAGGGCGATGCTGCTAAAATTATCGGAAACCATGGAGCAACTTGCGATTTTGACGATAAAAATGCAATTAAACAATATGTTCTGAAAGTTTGGGAAAATTACATTAAAAAAGAGAATTATACTTTTGATTCGGCAATGAAATATAGTCGCCAGAATTTGACAAAAGAATTGTCAGGAATAATGCAAGATATGTTGTAGTTGGAATTATAAAGAAATTTATTCTTGCATTTGGCAGGATAGAATTAAAATAAAAAGGCATATACTATTCAAGTACATGCCTTTATTGTATTTAAAATAATTGATTCAGAATTTGTTTAACATTTTCGATACTTGGATTTATATCAAAAACATGCGATGGTTTAAGATAAACAATATTATTTTCGCGTTTAAATTTTTCTTCGCCACCACCTGTAATATTTAGCATAATTAAATCATCTTTATTTACATCCTCATTTTTTATAGCTTTAATCAAAGTAGCAACAGCAACAGCCGCAGCAGGATTAATATCGTTTCCTTCAAGCTGCTCAAACAATTGGCCTGCTTCGTTTAATTCGTCGTTATTTGCTGTATAAACATCCCCTCCGGCATCTTTCATTGCATCATACAAACCACCAATTATAGGATATGGAGGTTTTCTATTCGAAAGGACTTTTGCTATAATTGTCTCAACTTGTTTTCGTGCTTTATCATCATCTAAAGGAAGTATTTCTCTAGAGTCGGCTTTCCAAGCATCTTTAAGAATTACAAAAGGTTCGTTTTGCGAAACCATTAATTTCATTTTATTGGTTCCAAACCTACCATCTTCGATCAAACGTAAGTTTGCTTCCCATGCAGCAATCGCTCCTGTGCCACTACCTACGGCCTGAAAATAGTAATCAGGAATCTTACCTATTTCCGAAACAGCCGAAAGAGTTGTTGTTCCCATTCCATCGCGACGAGCCACGTTTTTTGCGCCACCTTCGGCAAAGAAACCATCAAGTTGGCATGCTAAATTTGATAAGTGAATAGCATCGAAATAATCACTACCCGAACGTGTTGCTACTAACTTTACACAATCGTTAATTGGCTTATTAAACCATAGTGCATTAATATTATCTTCGGGTACACACAGCAATAAAGGAATATTGTTTTCGGAACAAACACGGGCAAAAGCACGAGCTGTATTTCCGGCCGAGGCAACAACCAAAACTTGTTTTTCGTCAGAAGATAAACGTCCACAAACCGAGTATGCTTCAGTTTCTTTAAACGATCCTGTTTCGAAATTAGCTCCTTTCTCAGGCCAATATCCACTAAAAGTAATGTATAAATTACTTAATCCTAAATGTTTTGCTAAACCTTCGCTTTTATAAGTAACTGGAGCCGACGAACCTTTTAATGTTCGATGTATAGGTAACCAATCGGCAAACCGATAAATACCATGCGACGAATCTTTTACTTCTAACTGCTTTTTTTTATATATAGCACGAATTAATGAAGGTGTTGTTTCGTCGGGAGCATCAAGAGTCCATCCCTCATCATTAAATTGTTTACCTGTATTTACTGATTCTAAAATATATTCTGTAGCCTTAAATTCGTTTGTCATTATTTAAATTTTTAAAAATGAACGGTAAAAATATAAAAAAACTCCTAAATTTTTAGATGTAGATAATAAACGATGTTCCTCTATTTTTCTGTGATTTAACCGATATTTTACCTTTATGCATGTATACAATCATTTTTGAATAATAAAGACCAATTCCACTGCCATTGCTTTTGGTTGTGTAAAACGGGACAAAAATATTACCTAGCTCTGTATTACTCATTCCTTTACCATTGTCACTAACTATAATCTCTGTTTGATCTTTTAGTTTCGATATCTCCAGACAAATTGATGGTTTAGGTGTGGTTTCGATTGCTTCGATAGAGTTTTTTACAAGATTTATTATTAGCTGAGTAATCATATTTCTGTCAGCCAATATTTCTATATTGTCATTGTTTGATACTTTAAAGTTGATTCTTTTTTCGATAAATAAGTCTTTAAACAGTTGCGCCACTTCTTCGACAACATCATTAATATAGAAATTAGTAAAATTTGGATTAGGAATTTTATATAGTTTTCGATACGATTCGACAAATTTCATTAATCCTTGTGTTCTGTTATTAAGAGCTTTTAATCCTAGAAAACTATCATCTATTTGCTCTTGAGTTATTGCTTTTATATTTTGAGGTTTATTATCTGTGTTAAAAATATCGTACAACGAAAAAGCTAAAGTTTTCATGGGGGTTACTGAGTTCATTATTTCGTGAGTGATAACATGCATCAGTTTTTTCCATGCTTCTATTTCTTCTTTATTAAGTTCTTCGGAAATGTTTTGTATCGAACAAACATTTAAATCGTGATTATTTAATTTAAATTTATTCTTATTTACTGATATTTTTAACAATTCATTATTGAGATGTATGCTTATAATAAAGCTCTTTTCTTCGGATAGTAACTTTTGCGGAAGCAGAGTATTTAAACCTGATAAGCTTTTAATATTTGATATTTCATTGTTTCCTGATAAGTGTCGAGCCGATTTATTCATCAGTTCGATATTTCCGGTTTCGTCGAAAACTATAATTCCTGAACCAGCCTGATTAACCGCTGTTGTAAAAAGATGATTTTGCTCTTCTTTACTCAGACTTATTGTTTTTATTTCGTTATTTAACGAGCGAATTAAATCG
>JAKSCO010000239.1 GCA_022360575.1 Bacteroidales bacterium
ACTGTAACTGTTTCGCTTAAATCATAATGTGGATTCGCAATTACATTTGTTGTAATAATACTATCGCAACTATTGGTTGATGTTAGTGTATCAATTTCGGTTACATTAGCTGTTATATTATTTTGTGTATTTCCATCAGGAAATGTATAACTATCGCCACTACAAATATTAGCATTTACTGTAATATTAAATACTGGCAAAATAGTTAACTCTGTTCTAATAATACTATCGCAACCTAATGCTGTTGTTAAGGTATCGTTCTCAATTACATCTGCTGTAATATTGTTTTGAGTTGTTCCATCTGGAAATGTATAACTACTACCGCTACAAATCGATGCTCTAACAGTATCGCTGTATACAGGATTTACATTAACTGTAGTTGTTACTACACTATCGCAACCAAACACCGAATTTAAATTACTTATATGGCTTGTAGTTGTAATTATATTGTTCTGAATTGTTCCATCAGGGAAAGTATAACTATCGCCATAACACACAGCAATAGCCTCGGTGGTACTATCAGGTGTGAAAAAGCTTATAATCGAACTAGAATCACAACTCGAGGCAATAACACATCCTCCTTCGCCTCGAATATAATATGCTGTAGTTTTTGTAGGAACAAACTTTAATATCGATGTTGTTGTCGAATCGATAAAAGTTCCTCCGCAAGAGTCAGCATAAACATGCCAGGCTGTAGCATCGTTTAGGTTGCCGGTAATTGTTAATGTAACACTATCGCCCTCGCACACAGCAGTACTCGACTCGCTAATCGAAGTAATCTCAGGATAAGTACAAACAGAAAAAGAACAAGGGAAAGGATTTAATGTATAAGCTGTAAAATCTGTCATATCTACTTCCCAGTTGTCTAAATTATTGATTGCTGCTCGCAATTGCTCAACACTACCCGAGGTAACCGAACAATCGTATCTGAAATTATCTCGCTCTAGATCTAGTCCATTATATTCAATATACAACCAAACAGCATTTGTTCCCGGAGTAAGCACATCGGGCAAAGCAGATGTTTCGAACGAAGTAGTTGATCCATCCCAATTGTTAACATCAGTTCCTGTCTTGCTATTAAAATGAACTCCTGTAATTACATAAGGCGAAGCTTCTGTTCCTTGATATGCAAAAAGCTGATCGCCAAAGGCACTTGGAATGACATTTCCCGATACTATTCCTATATTTGTTGTTGGAGAACCCCATGGAAAATTTACTATATTAATAATTGTTCCCTTACTCAAATCACTTGAAGCTGTCCAGGTAGTTGTTCCGTCATTACTTGTTGTATTTACAAAGCCGGTACCATCGGTCCAACCTTTATCTGTAAAATAAATAATTGTTCCCGAATCAATATCCTGAAATAAAATAAATGAAAAATCTTGATCATCATCGGTATTTACACCTACAAAAGCAATATTACCTCTATCTATTGTTGTTTGTGCAAACATCTCTATTATAAAAAAAATGTGTAAACTAAGAATCAAAAGCTTTTTCATGTGTTTGTAATTTTGCTAGTTATTCATTTTGTATTATTTATATTTTTTCCCTGTAAGAAACTCTTTTTTATTGCTCGCACCCACAAATCGCAAGCTCATCTCGCTCATAAACTAAGCGGAGTAATCTCTTGAACCTTGCAAATAACTTTCATAACTCATGTATTGATACTAAATCACAATTTTGTTAATTATTAATTTACTGATTTTTATGTAATTTTCCTATAGTTGATTTCTTTTTATTTATCACACTTTATAGCATCCATAACCAAAGAAATACATTGTCGAAATTAAAACCTTACCTGCCCAAGATGTTTGGGCTTATCTGCCCAAGGTGTTTGGGCTTACCTGCCCAAGGTGTTTGGGCTTACCTGCCCAAGGTGTTTGGGCTTATCTGCCCAAGGTGTTTGGGCTTATCTGCCCAAGGTGTTTGGGCTTATCTGCCCAAGGTGTTTGGGCTTATCTGCCCAAGGTGTTTGGGTGAAAATAGAAAATTTAATTTTCTATTTTCACCTTGTTCTTTATAGAACAAGTAATATTTTCTTATAAAGACAAATAACCTATACCAACACGCATTAAATTAGCGGGTATTAAACCTGTATATTATTTTGTATCGAGAATCAAATGATTACTGGAATTACAGCTAAATTCCGAACAAATAATACAACCCATTTTCATAAATGCTATTAATTTCTTTTTCCCTTAGCCATTGCCAAAAAAGTTGCAAAGCAACTAGTTCTACTCTTCGTCGCATATAAGACAAAAATTATTCATTTTTATAGATCCCTCATCTTGAAATTCATTTGGTATTACTCGTTCCCTCAAGTCCCAAGCTCATCCCTACTCGTAAACTAAGCTAAGCACTCTAATGAGCCTTGCAAACAACCTACATTCTTTTAATCTCAGTACTTGATCCTAAAATCATAAAACTTTGCAATTACCGACAGGGGGTAAACTGAAATCGGAATGAAATCTTTGATAATTGTTAATTGGGATCAAACCCAAAAGATTCTGAGGTATTTCTGAAAAAGTATTCATACCAAAAGAACATTAAAAAATATGAGGAATCGAAACAATTCCTCATATTATAAGCTTTAATAAAGCTTAATTCTTTGGGGTGTATATTTTACATACAAAATTATAGCAGAACAACTTTCTCTGACAAGAATAATTTGTCATTAATAATCTGTATTAAATAAGTTCCTCTAGGTTCTTCTCCCAAATTAATAATGAATGATGCTTTTTTCGCTTTTTCAGAGAAAACAATATCTCCATTCGAATTCCATATCTTAACAATGGTTTCTTTCTTAGCATCTATTCCTTCAATATTTATTTTACCTTCAGTAGGATTAGGATAAACTCGTATAGCATCAGGTATTCTATTATCGGCAATACCAACTCCTGTAACATTATAACAAGTAGAAGTATCAGTACACTGACTTTGAGTAATGATTACAGCATAACTACCATCTGAAGTTGCGACAAAGGCTTGCTCTGTAGCTCCAGAAATTGCTGAGTTATCGCTACAATTAATCCACTGATAAGTTGCATTTGTTGCTCCCGCTGTTAAGGTAGCTTGATTTTGAACGACAGATACATCAACTACTGTAACATTTACTGTAGTTGTTATAATACTATCACAAGTATTTACTGACTCTAGCGTATCTGATCTTACTATAGTAGCTGTAATATTATCAACAGTAGTTCCATCAGGGAAAGTATAACTATCGCCACTACAAACTTCGGCAGTTACACTTTGTGTATAATTTGGATTTACATTTACTGTAGTTGTTATTACACTATCACATCCTCCTAGCGAATTTAATGTATCAATTTGTGTAACATTGGCAGTTATATTGTCCTGAGTTGTTCCATCAGGGAAAGTATAACTATCGCCACTACAAATATCTGCATTAACACTTGTTTGATAAGTCGAAACTACATTAATGTTGATTATTACAATACTATCGCAACCCGCTACTGTTGTTAAGTTACTTGTATGCGAAGTATTTGATGTAATATTATTTTGCGTTGTTCCGTCGGGGAATGTATAATCCATACCCGAACACAAATCAACTGTATTATTAATATTATATTCAGGATGTAGATTTACAGTTGTTACAATTACACTATCACAACCATCTGCCGAATTCAATGTACTTGTATAATTAACAGTTGATGTTATATTATTCTGTGTTGTTCCATCTGGGAAAGTATGGCTTCCTCCCGGACATATACTTACTGTTTCGGTTTCGTTATATACCGGATCTACATTCACTGTTGTTACAACTACACTATCACAACCAAATTCCGAATTTAAATTACTTGTATGAGTCGTAGTTGTAGTTATATTATTCTGAACTGTTCCGTCGGGGAAAGTATGACTAGCACCACTACAAACACTTACTGTTTCGGTTTCGTTATATAGCGGATTTACATTTACTGTTGTTGTTACAACACTATCACATCCTCCTGCCGAATTCAAAGTATCAATTTGTGTAACATTGGCAGTTATATTATTCTGGGTTGTTCCATCGGGGAAAGTATAACTATCGCCAGTACAAATTTGAGCAGTTACATTTGTTTGATAAGTTGAAACTACATTAATGTTGATTGTTACAATACTATCGCAACCCGCTACTGTTGTTAAGTTACTTGTATGCGAAGTATTTGATGTAATATTATTTTGCGTAGTTCCGTCGGGGAATGTAAAATTCATACCCGAACACAAATCAACTGTATTATTAATATTATATTCAGGATTTACATTTACGGTTGTTACAATAATACTATCGCAACCCGCTGCCGTGCTTAATGTACTTGTATGATTAACTGTCGATGTTATGTTATTTTGCGTTGTCCCGTCGGGGAAAGTATGACTTCCTCCAGGACATACACTTGCTGTCTCGTTTAAATTATATGTAGGATTAACATTTACGGTTGTTACAATTACACTATCACAGCCATCTGCCGTGCTTAATGTACTTGTATGATTAACTGTCGATGTTATGTTATTTTGTGTTGTCCCATCGGGGAAAGTATGACTAGCACCACTACACACTGTTACAGCTTCAGCTTGATTATATGTAGGATTAACATTTACGGTTGTTACAATTACACTATCACAGCCATCTGCCGTGCTTAATGTACTTGTATGATTAACTGTCGATGTTATGTTATTTTGCGTTGTCCCGTCGGGGAAAGTATGACTAGCACCACTACACACACTTACTGTTTCGCTTTGATTGTATACCGGGTTTACATTTACGGTTGTTACAACTATACTATCGCAACCAAATACCGAATTTAAAGTACTTGTATGAGTAGCTGTTGAGGTTATATTATTTTGTACTGTTCCATCGGGAAAAGTATAACTACCTCCACTACAAACAGCCACGGTTTCGGTTTCATTATACTCCGACTGCACCTGAATTACAGTTTTAATAATACTATCACAACCAGCTACAGTTGTCATATTACTTGTATAATCAACATCCGAAGTAATGTTATTCTGCGTAGTTCCATCAGGAAAAGTATAATCTCCTCCTGTACATAAATCTACTGTATCATTCATATTGTAAGTCGGATTTACATTTACTGTTGTTGTTATTGTACTATCGCAATTATACATATTAGTAAAAGTACTTGTGTAAGTAACTGTTGATGTAATATTATTCTGAACAGTACCATCAGCAAAAGTATAACTACCGCCCGAACATACGGTAGCGGTATTTGTAGAATCATGAGATGTTATGGTAGTAATAAGCGATGTTATAGCACACGAAGCCGGAGTAACACAATTCCCCTCACCCCTTACGTGATAATAAGTATTTTGAGTAGGTGTTACAACTATTGTATTGGATGAAGTTGTATCGACCAAAGTTCCTGCTTGTCCTGTTCCACAACCCCCAGAATAAATATACCAAGCCAAAGCATCATGTAGGTTCCCTGTTATAGTAATAGTTACGTCCGAGCCGGCACAAACATTGGTAGTCGATTCACTAAGAGTAGGAATATCAGGTTCCGAACACGATGATGTTATGGTAAACGAACATGGAAATGGAGTTAACTGATATGCAGTAAAATTATCATATTCCCAATTGCTTCGATTAAAAATGGCAGTTCTTAATTGCAAGGATGTTCCGGATGTTGTTCCGCAAGCATATCTAAAATTTCGTCTGGCACTGAAAGTTCCTTCGTAAAGAAATACCGCACTCTGTCCTGCGGTTAAATCACTAGGCAAATGACTAGTTCTGGCTGAACTAGAACTACTGTTCCAATCGCTATTCGAATTCGTATAGGTATCTACATTGTAATTTAAACCAGCAATAAAGTCTGGACTGGTATGAGTTCCCTGGTATGCAAATATCTGGTCTCCTGTTCCTGCTAAAGTAAACCCCGCTCCAGAAATTGTCCCTGTATCGGCTGATGCTGTCGAGGGTGTAATTTTAACTATTGTTCCTGCAGCAAGCGCATTGGCTGTAGTCCAAGTAAATCTTCCATCGCCAGCGTGATTTACAAATCCCCCTCCAAAGGAATTAGTCCACGCCTCATCAGAAAAGCCTATACTTGTATTGCTTTCAACATCTACCAAAAAGACAAATGAGAATTCTGCTGTTCCTGTAGTATTTAACCCAACAAAAGCAACATCTCCTCGTCCTAAAGAAGTTTGCGCAAAAGTTTCGTGAACACAAAAGAATAATAAAATGACAACTAATAACTTTTTCATAATTTTTTATTTTATATTATTATGCTATTTCTCTCTTAATCATATCAAAATAATTTTCTCAGATATATAGAACCTGTATTATTGCAAACCGTTAAGCACTGCTAATAAAAGCTTAGCTGTAATACGAGTTTTATAATCTGGATTAATATATTCGAACTCAATGAGACCTGATTTATCGACAATAAAAACCGAAGGAACAGGTAATACTCCTCTATTTAAATCTTCGCTTTTTTCTAATAATAAATTGACATAATTATTAGATGCTTTAAAAGCAATCCCCAAAGCTTGTATAAACTGAGTACTTGCATCAGAATAGAGCATATAATTTAGAGCTCTATCGTTGCTTGTTATTTCCAAATTATTCGGAGAATCGGGACTTATAGCAATAATCTGATACCCCAACTCAACAATTTTTGCTTCGATATTTTGTATATCCGAAAGATGTAAATTACAATAAGGACACCAACCTCCCCGGTAAATAAGAACAACCGAAGGCTTTTTCATAAATATGGTATGCGTTTCGATTAGCATACCATCTGCTGTCTTTAAATTTACATTAGGAATTTTCGCACCAATAAGAATTGGAGATATCTTTTCAGGTCTATCGGGTACTTGTGCAAACAAACATATGACCTTGAAATTAATTAAAAATACAAGTATAGCTATCCGTTTCATACATATATGTTTTACAGAATAAACATCAACAGCACCTTGTAAATACTAAATTTTAGTTCAGCATAAATACAACTCCTCGCATATTCTTAACTTGTAAGACATATGAAATTAAAAATTGTTCTGTGCTTTACTAAAAAATATGCACAAAAATCTTATTAATTTAAAATCCACAGATAACTAACTCTCAGAAATCTATAATTGACAGGGTCTTAAAAAGATTAGTTCGATTTTAAACCTTCGAAAAAAAAACAATCTAAGAAGTTAACAAAAAAGATTAAGATAGAATCTTGTATGATTGGAATTTTAATTACACACAAGCATAGTTTAGTAAAACATTAACTGTTTATGCAAAAAAATAAGATCATAAAAAACTTGTATTTGCAAAATATAGAGGCAAGTAACAACAAAAACTATTTCATAAATACCAGAATATATTTACAAACAACTAAAAAACAAACGAATGAAACTCAAAAAAACGAAAGCTTTAATTCTTACTATCATTTTCATGTTCGTGTTAGGAATATCTGCTTTTCCGCAAAAGAAAGACAAAGAAAAAAAAGCTGAACCAAAGTTTAAAAAATACGAAGAAATAATTCCCGATTCAGCAATCACTCAAAAAGGTGTTTTTACCATACACGAGGTAAACAACAAATTATATTACGAAATTGATAAACTACAACTAGGAAAAGAGTTTTTATGGGTAACTCAATTCTCGAAAACACAAACAAGCTTTGGGTATGGCGGAGTTGAAGTTATTCGTAGAGTTGTTCGATGGGAAAAATTTAAAGATCATATTTTATTGCGCAATGTAGAATATATGCTACGTGCCGATAAAAATACTCCTGAAGAAGTTGCTGTAAATGCATCAAGTATCGATCAGATAATAAAAAGTTTTAAAATAAAAACTTTCGGAAAAAACAATGCTCCTGTTATTGAAGTTACCGATTTATTTAAAGGCGATGTACACGAGTTTAGTGCCAAAGAAGACTTAAAGGCATCAGGCAGAGACAAAACACGTAGTTTTATATCATCGGCAAAAGCATTCAAGAAAAATATCGAAACAAAAGTTTTAGCAACCTACAATTTAAAACCACCAAAAAGAGAAAATCGTTATCGTCATAGCGACCCTAGCCTGGGAGCAGTAACTGTAGAGCTACATCATAGTATGATTGAGCTACCCGAAATAAAAATGCGTCCTCGTATTTTCGATCACAGAGTAGGATATTTTACCGGAACACATCAAGATTTTAGCTCAAACCGTCATCAGGTAGAGCCTATTAAATACATCCGCAGATGGAGATTAGAAAAGAAAGATCCGAATGCCGAAGTTAGCGAACCTGTAAAACCTATAATTTATTATGTAGGAAGAGGAGTACCTAAAAAATGGCAAAAATATGTTATCGAAGCTGTAAATATGTGGCAACCTGTTTTCGAAGCAGCAGGATTTAAGAATGCGATCATGGGGAAAATGGCTCCTAGCCTAGAAGAAAACCCTGATTTTGATGCTGAAGATATTCGCTACTCAACAATTCGTTGGCTACCTTCGACAATAGCAAATGCTTATGGACCACATGTACAAGATCCTCGCACTGGCGAAATTTTAGAAGCCGACATACGAGTATTTCACAATGTAATTAGTCTTATTCGCGATTGGTATTTTATACAGGCTTCGCCAAGCGATCCTTCGGCACAAAAGCTACCATTATCCGACGAAACTATAGGAGCAGCATTACGATATGTAGTTGCTCACGAAGTAGGACACACTTTAGGTTTGCGTCACAACTTTAAAGCCACAGCATCATACGAGGTTGAAAAATACCGCGACTTAGACTTTACAACAAAATACGGCTTAGAAGCTTCGATTATGGACTACGGCAGGTTTAATTACATTGCTCAGCCTGGCGATAATGTAAGACGAATTCCGATTATTGGTCCTTACGATTATTTTGCCATCGAGTGGGGATACAAACAATTTAAAAACTCGAACTCAATAAAAGAAGATACTCCTTTTTTAACCGAAATCGTAAACAGACAATTAACAGATCCTATGTTGCGCTTCAGTGGAGGTCGCGAAAATGGAGTTGTTGGCTTTGGCGATCCTCATGCTCGATCTGAAGATTTAGGTAACGATCCGATAAAAGCAACCAGCTACGGACTAAAAAACATCGAGTACATTACTACTTATTTAGTAAAAGCTTGCGGCGAAAAAGATAAAGACTACACTATGCTTAAACACATGTACAAAGCATTGGTAGCACAAATGTATCGCGAACTGTCTCATGTTGGAGCTTTGGTTGGAGGAATCGAAGTAAACAATTATGTTTATGGACAATCGAGTAATTTGTATGTACCTACCTCGGCCGAAGAACAAAAACAAGCAATCAATTTTTTAATCGAAAATGGATTTAAAACCCCTGATTATCTATTAAAGGAGGATATTATTTCGCGAATAGGAATGCACGGAATCGAAAAAACGATATCTCAACAACAAGTTCGTTTATTAAAATCTGTTTTAAATCCTCTTACAGCAAATCGTATGATCGATTTAGAAGCAAGCCATATGAACAATTATTTGTTGGTTGACATGATAAAAGACTTACACGACGGTCTTTTCTATAAAACAAGACGAGCAAGTACAAAAACTGATATTTACAAACGAAACTTACAAAGAGCATTTGTCGAACAATTAATTTCGTTTGCTGATGGCAAAAAAGCTACCAGAAACGATTTACAAGCTATATCGAAAGGGATTTTAACTAAACTTCGAAAAGATCTTCACTCAGCTATTTCAAACGGAGCTAAAGGTATTGAATATTATCATTACACCGATCTTAAGTCTATGATTGAAAAAGCTATTAAGGGTTAACATTTAGGATTAATTAATGTGTTAAGAGACTGTCCCAAAAAAAGGACAGTCTTTTTCTTTTGGTATAACCATTAAGAACTCTCTATAAAGTTTTTTTATCGAAGATTAAGATCTTATTATCAAAGCAATTATTGATTTTGTCAAACATTAATCTCTTATTTTTAGGAATTTTAAAACCTAATGCAACCTTTAAGTGTTTTTATAGTAAACCTAATTTCATATTAGGAATCGAATTAAATATCAAACAAACTAAAACCTTTAATACTACTAAAAAACCAATTATTAATAATTGGTAGGATTTAAGGGGGGCAATTACAAATTTTAAAATCATGAAAAAATATTTATTTTTTGTTATCACAATTTTATTTTACACTAACTTTTTATTTGCTCAAACAAACAATCAAACCTTGAGCAAAGATGAATTAAAACTGAAAAAACTCGAAGATAAAGTAGCTCGAATAAAAACAAAAATAAAGCTTACCGAAACCAAGGTAGCTCAGGCCGATAGTATTATTGACGTAGCATTTAAGATGGTCAATAAAGCCGAAAAAGAAATTGAAAGACTTTCGGACCAAGAAAAGAACCTTAGAAAAAAGACTAACGACAAACGCAAAATATTAGTAAGAAAAATACGTAGTGCCAAAACTTACGAAGAGCAAATTGCTCTTGAAGCAAAAAAGAATACATTCGAGAAATCGCTTAGTAACAAACTAAAACAGTTTGATAAAAAACATGCTATCGAAAAAAAGAAGATAACAAAAGCTAAAGCATTAAATAAAAAAGGAAAAACAAAACTCAAACAATACACTCCAAAATTAGACCAATACAAAGAAGATCTTGAAATAGCAAAATCAAATCTCGAAGTTTTTAAAGCAGAAAAAGATTTGTAATAAAAATACATTTACAAATCAATTGAGATAAAAAAAGCAGCCTCTTAGCTGCTTTTCTTTTTAATGTTTTATTGGTTTTATGAGCTCTAACGAATGCCCCATTTTTTCCATTTTTGTTTCGAGATAAAAATGATTATGCTCGTTTGGTTCTACTTCAATCGATACATTTTCGATAATTTCGAGACCATAAGCCTCCAAGCCTTTTCTTTTTATAGGATTATTGGTCAGTAATCTTATCTTACCCAAACCTAATTCTCTAAGAATATTGGCACCAACACCATAGTCTCTTTCGTCATCTTTAAAACCAAGTTCTAAATTTGCCTGCACAGTGTCCATACCCTGCTCTTGCAATTTATATGCTTTTATTTTATTAAACAGTCCGATACCTCTACCCTCTTGATTCATATACAAAACAACACCTTGTCCTATTTCATCAATTTTTCTCATTGCTTCGTGCAATTGTTGCCCACAATCGCATCGCTTCGAAGCAAAAATATCACCAGTAACACACGACGAATGTACACGAACCAATACTGGCTCATCTTTTTCCCAAGTACCTTTTATTATCGCCACATGCTCCAGCCCATTCGATTTCTGACGAAATGGAATTAACTCAAATTCGCCATAATCCGAAGGAAGTTTAACACTCACACCCTTTTCTACCAAGCTATCTTCTTCTAATCGATATTTTATTAAATCCTCAATCGAAATTATTTTAAGATCAAATCTCTCGGCTACTTTTAATAACTCGGGCAACCGCGCCATTGTGCCATCTTCATTCATTATTTCAACTAAAACACCTCCCGGTTTTAATCCTGCCAAACGAGTTAAATCAACCACCGCCTCGGTGTGTCCTGCTCGTCGCAAAACACCTCTTTCGCGAGCTTTTAGTGGGAAAATATGTCCCGGACGACCTAAATCTTCAGGTTTTGTATTATTGTCAACCAAAGCTTTTATTGTTTTTGCTCGATCAGATGCAGATATTCCTGTTGTACATCCATATCCATTTAAATCAACCGAAACAGTAAAAGGGGTTGCGTGTAATGCTGTATTATTACCTACCATTAACTCAAGATCTAACTCTTCGCATCTTTTCTCTGATAAAGGAGCACATATTAAACCTCGACCATGAGTAGCCATAAAATTAACTATCTCGGGTGTTATCGTTTCTGCAGCGGTAACAAAATCGCCCTCATTCTCACGATCTTCATCATCAACAACTATAATTATTTTACCCGCTTTGATATCATCAATAGCTTCTTGTATCGTATTTAACTTGCTAAGTTTATTATCTTGACTTCTAGTCATTTTATAATATTTTAAAATATTAATTTTTGTGCAAAAGTATAATAAGTGATTTAATATCCCTAAAAAAGGGATTATAAATTACAATATGTTTGTCTTAAGCTTAGCGATTCATGCAACGAGTTAGCTATCTGGAGAAAAGGTTAGACATAAAGGCATCTAAAAACGAACAAATAAGCATAATTCTAAATTAGAACATCTAATTGTGTACATTGTATTTTCACTTTACGTGTGATTTTTAACCCGAAACACTATCCTCTTTGAGCTTTTTCCCAATTTACCGATTGTTGTTTCTTGAGATATCTAAAAAATCCCAATACTTCCGAAAAGTTCATTATAAAAACATAATACGGAACAAATAAGATTTTAAACTTTGTTTTTCGACTCTGAAACAAATACCCCAAAAACACAAAGAAATAAAACAACAATTGTATACACATAAAATAAAACCAATCGCCCTGCCACTGTTGTTTAAAAGCCAAATATATATTTACGAAAAAAATTAAAAACATTGATAGCGGAACCAATATCCACCGCAACAATTTGTGAGATATATACTGAAATGATAGTATAGGATTTTTAAATGGATTAAGCAAAGGTTTTAGTCTGGCAATAGACTGAAAACCACCAAAAGCAATACGATTTTTGCGTTTTAGCTCTTCCGAAATATTTGCCGAAGCACGCTCGGAAGCATATGCTTTAGGTGCATATTTTATCTTGTATCCTTTTTGAGCTATCCGCAACGAAATAATAAAATCATCAAGAATAGTATCGGCTTCGATAGGCTCAAATAAATCTGCACGTATGGCAAACAATTCGCCCACTGCTCCTAACACCGAATTAAACATCGACTCGTTCTTTTTTAAAAACGATTCGTATAGCCAATAAATACCCTCGCCCGAGTTTACAGCATTATCTTTATTCATAGGTGTTATTCGCTTTTCGCCAGCCACACATCCTACTTTGGGGTTTTTAAAATAAGATACCAACTGCAATATCGCATCTTTATTAAGAATTGTATTTGCATCAGAAAAAATAACAATAGGAGTTTTCACATATTTCATTCCTCGGTTAATGGCTCCTGTTTTTCCATTCCGCTCGTTGCTATGTAAGACAACAAAATCAGTGTATTCTTTTAAAATATCTGGAGTTTTATCCGTCGATCCATCGGTTACCCATATATATTGTATTTTTTCTTTAGGATATTCTAAACTTAGTGTGTTTTCTATTTTCTGTTTTATAAAATCTTGCTCGTTATATGCTGCAACAAACATTGTTATTAAAGGCTCATAATCTTTATTTACCTGCTTCTTATTTATAATCCACTTAGGGATATTACATATAAATAGAAAGATCGGGTAAACCAGATATGAATAAATGATAATAAATAACAATATCCAGAAAATGTACTCCACGCTTTAATCTTTTTTTATAAAATTAATAAGTTCTTGAGTTATTTTTTTATTATCGAATTTTTGATTTACAAAAGAAAAAGCATTGTCGCCTACTTGTCGACAAAGTTGAGGATTATTAATTAAGTCGACAATATATTTAGCAAAAGATTTACTTTGGTTTGTAATAAAAATATTCTCTTTATTTTGGCAATCGATACCTTCGGCAGCAATATCTGTAGCAACAATTGTCTTTCGAAGAGCCATTCCTTCGATAATTTTAACACGCATTCCGCTACCCGAAAACAATGGAACAACCATCAAATTACTACTCTGCATAAAACGATAAGCATCTTCTAATTCGCCACAGAAATTAACATTTTGGGTTTCTGTCAATTTTGTTTTAAACCATTCAGGAGCATTTCGTCCTCCTACATTTAGTTGTATGTTCGGAATCTCTTTCTTAATTAAAGGCAACACCTCGTTAATAAACCAAATTAATCCCTGCTGATTCGGGATCCAATCAAGCGCTCCTATATACACCAGAGATGCATTGTCATTAGGCAATTGCTTATAATTTGCAAACAAATCAACATCAAGTCCAAAAGGAATCGTTTTTATCGGTTTATTGTTTCCTAACTCAACAAATGTTTGCTTATCCTGATCCGAAATCGGAATTATATAATCGTATTTGTTTAATAGTTTATTTTCTAGTTTTCTTAAACGATTGGCTAAACTTTTAAAATATATTTTCTTTAATATCGATTTGGTTTCGCAAACATTTCGCTGCCAAATAAGATACTCAATATTATGAGGTCGATATACCAGTTTAGCTCGACTATATTTCCGTGCAATATTAACGTATTGCAAGCTGTATAATCCCTCAAACTGGATAATCTGATAATCTGTTGTATTTAATTCTTCGATTAATTTCTGTTTATATTCAGAAGATACAAACCTGCAAGCAATATACGGTTTCGACGAAAACAAAAAGTTAAATATCAATTTAGGAATTGATATTTTTGTGTTAATGCTTACACCTGCTATTTTCGCATTATCAATAGATATATTCTTATTGTGCTTATAGGTAAGCATATTCAACAAATGAACATTGTATTTGTTAGCAACATATCCTTTCAACAAACTTAGTATAGCCAAAACTCCCCCATCAGGAGGAGTAGTTGCTTTGTTTGCTATTTGTAAAATATTCATTTATTCCGATTTCTTTGAAAATATCCTAAAGACCTTTTTAAAGAATATTAAATAAGCATCAGCATTTAATATTCCAGAATCAGTAGTTGCTTTATATGTTAAGAAAATCCCTAATGGCATTAATATAAACGATGATAGCCACATTCCAACATATGCAGACAACACTCCTTCGCGAACAAACTTTTCGCCCGAAATAGATATAATATAATATAATATGAAAAAGAAAATCGAAACTACAACCGATGTTCCGAATCCACCTTTACGTATTATTGCACCAAAAGGAGCTCCTATAAAAAAGAACACAAAACATGCAAAAGAAAGAGAAAATTTGCGATGCCACTCAATTTGATGTCGCCGAATTCGCTCGGCTTTTCGGTTAAATATTTTTTTATTCGAAGTAATGCTACTCTGAGTAGATCGAGCATATTCTAAAGCATCGTTAACGATTCGCTCTTTATCGTATTGTCTTTGTAAGTTTAATATACTATCTAAAAAATACTTATTATTTTCTCGATTTAATATTTTATACAAAGCATTTGTCGTATCTATCTTTATTTTTTCATCAACTTTGGCTAAGTTCGGATTATTCGGTTCGGGATGAGCTACCGATTTAAATTCTTGCAACTGATCTTTCTTTACCTTATGATCAAACGCTCGATTTCGCATAAAGTAATTATATGATAAAGATGTTTTGGTAAATCGTTTTATATCTTTTTGATATATTTTCGTTAAAGAATCTTCGGCATACTCTAATTCCTTAATATTTAACATCTGAAAATTACTTTTAAATAAATCTTCGCTAGTACGTCTAAAATCTAGTCCTGTAAGTTCAAATACTAAAGTCTGTTTTTCAAAATCTCGTCGTTGATGTGGATATTTCTTTGCTTCTCTTCGTCGATTAGTTTCCGCCATCTCTTCATAACTATAACCATTATATAATGTAAGAATCATATTTTTTTCATCGGCAGTCATTCTCATATATCCCGAGTCGGCAACAGTCACATTAACATTTTCTTTACCATCAACATGATCGTATATCATCAAATTTTTAAGCAAATTTGTTTTATAATCTTTTTCTCCAATCTTAATACTGTATCCTTCAATTCCATTATAAAATACACCTTCTTTAATTTGCAATTCGGGTCGTTGATTCTTTACATCATATATTAACGAATAAGATTTTAAGTTCGAAAAAGGAATTACATACTCTGAGTAGAAAAATGCTCCAATACTAATTATTACTGTTAATGCAATCAAAGGCTTCATAAATCGTTGTAACGACACCCCAGCCGATTTTACAGCTGTTAATTCAAAGTTTTCGCCAAAATTTCCGAAAGTCATTATCGATGATAGTAAAATAGCTAAAGGAAGTGCCATAGGAACCAATCTGGCCGAAGCATAAAGTATCAATTCGGCAATAACCGACCACTCAAGACCCTTTCCGGCCAAATCGTCAATATACTTCCATAAAAATTGCATTAACAAAATAAATAGCGATATAAAAAATGTCGCTACCAGGGGGCCTAAATATGATTTTAATATGAATTTATGTAATCGCTTCAAAATAGATTATTTTTATAATAGAACGCTTACAAAAATAATCTATTTTACAACAAGTATCTTAGTTTTTCACCAAAACTTAAAGTCCTATAGTGTGTTTTAGTTTTGCTATTTGAGTATCCCAAAGGCCTACTGCATCGTCATATTCATCCTCATCTGCAAAATCTGTTATAATAAGAGCAACATCTCCTGTAAGTTCATCTTTTCGTATTTTAAACTCGAAATAAGTTTCTTCATCTTCGTCTTCAAGCCATTTAAATCGGATTAGCTGGTTTTCCTTTTTATGAATCAATTCTGCATCTTGACCAAAGCCTTCCCAAAAGAAAGTATATATGTTTTTTTTAATATTAATATCATCAGCAAACCACTCGGACAAACCACTCGGAGAGCTCAATCGAGTATACAGTATTTTAGGTGACGAATTTATCGAATATTCTAATTCTATTTTCTTTTTCATAATCACTAAGTTAGATTTACAATCGAATGCAAGATATGAATTTTTTTGAATTTTTTTATAGCGAAACTATAAAAGATAAAAATAAATACTATATTTGCATCCCGAAAGCAATGGCGAGGTAGCTCAGCTGGTTAGAGCGCATGATTCATAATCATGAGGTCGGCGGTTCAAGTCCGCCTCTCGCTACAAAAAATTAAAGACTACGAAGTAAAATTTGTAGTCTTTTTTTGTTTATAATAATACTTCAAATCAGATCAAAAAAGGGATCAATTCGGATCACTTGTATTTTCTGGTAGATTAATGAAAAAATTAAGCCCGTATTTTAGCTACAATATAAGAAAAACTTAATATCAACAACACCTCTTAAAGTTGCTCTAAATGCTTTTAAGAATCACTTGGATAAATAAAAAAGGCTTTGAATAAATTATTCAAAGCCTCATAAAGGAAATTAATCCCTAAAATAATCACTAATTTAAACTGTAAAACATATAAAAAAATTACTTGCTATGTTGCAAGATTCATCTACTATCTACTCAAAACA
>JAKSCO010000262.1 GCA_022360575.1 Bacteroidales bacterium
CTAAATCCTAATACACCTATCTCCCAATCTGTTGTTCTTTATTAATCTATTTCCATATCTTCAACGCTAGGTAAACTCATTTTCACTTCATCTTCATCTCCTCCCTTTATTTGTTGCAACTCGTAGTTTGTTAATGCTTTTATTTCTTCTCTGTTTTCTTTTGTGTTCATTTTTTCTATTGTTTTCATATTTATGTTTTTTCCGATTTTTAAATTACTCTTTATGTATTTGAACTAAACTCTAAGCTAAATCCTAATACACCTATCTCCCAATCTGTTGTTCTTTATTAATCTATTTCCATATCTTCAACGCTAGGTAAACTCATTTTCACTTCATCTTCATCTCCTCCCTTTATTTGTTGCAATTCGTAGTTTTTTAATGCTTTTATTTCTTCTCTGTTTTCTTTTGTGTTCTTTTTTTCTATTGTTTTCATCATTTTTCGATTTTTTTAGTTAAACAATTATTATTTTTACAAATATATACGTGATATAATGGTTTTATCCAAATTAAAAATTAACGCATTTTTTATTACACTTTTTTTTATTATTGTTTTTACACTCAGCACCAATAGCTCTGTTGCTCAACAAACGAATAAAAATAAGAAATTAAAATTTCTGTACGACACAGCTCGTGTTTTGTATCGCAGCTCGAATTACCCCGAAGCCAAAAAATATTTTACCAAAATACTCGAAATTAAAAAAACCATTGCCAACGACACCACACCCAAATATTTTAAAGTGTACAATTGGCTGGGCTTAACTTATAAAAAACAAGGCTACCTAAAAAAAGCCGCCGAATATTATAAACTGGCTTTAGAAAACACCAACAACAGCTATATGCAATCGTTAATTAACAATAACATTGCCAATGTGTATGTTGCCATAGGCGACTACAACAGAGCCCTAATCTATTACCAAAATGGCTTACGTATTTTCGAAAAAAGTACGTCTGACGATAAATACAAATCGATAGTAATCAATTATTACAATCAGGCAACGATTCTGTCTAGAGTGAACAAACACAATCAGGCCATAGAAAAATTATTGAAAAGTATCGAAATTTCTAAGCAAAATAATCTACCTATAAGGGGAGAAACCTATGTTAGTTTAGGTTTAATGCATACAAGACAAGATAGTATTACCAAAGCCAATTTGTATTATAACAAAGCAATGCAATTTTACAAAAAACGAAAAGACAATACACTAAAAGCATTTGCATATATTAACTATAGTGGCTTTTTATCCAGAACAAAGGAATACCAAAAAAGCGAATCGCTATACAAAAAAGCTTTTAAAATTTTGCGTACAAGTTTCAACGAAAAACACCCATATTTAATTTTATGTTTTAAAGATTTTAGCTCACTATATTACAGAATGGGTAACTACAAGCAAGCTTTACACTATTATCAGCAAGCATTAATTCGGAAAGTATATTCTTTTAACGACACTTGCATCTACACAAATCCAACAAATGCCCTACCCGATTTAGATTTAATTGATATTTTGAAAAGGAAAACCAAAAGCTTTAAGAAACTTGCCAAACACGAAAACAAAACAAAAAACCTAAAAGCTGCATTAAACACATTAGAACTTACTGTTGGGTATATCGAAAAATTACGTACCGGATATTTATACGAGAATACAAAACTCGAATTGGCATCGAAAGAACATTCTACTTACTTATCGATTATTGATATAGCCTATACTTTATACAAAACATTGGGCAACCCACATTATGCCCACATAGCATTTAAATATGCCGAGCTAAGCAAATACTCGGTATTGCGCGAGTTACAAAACGAAGAAATGTCGCGCAGCATTGCCGGAATACCCGACAGCATATGGCACACCGAAACTAAGCTTAAAAGGCAAATTAGCTCTATTCGTATGCAAATTGTCCCCGAAACCCGACTCGATAATCCAGATAAATCGAAATTAGAAAACTACAACAAACAATTGTTTGCATCAATGCAAAAACTCGATAATTTAATACAACATTTAGAAACACAATACCCCAACTACTACAAACAAAAATATAGCAACAAAACAATAAGCATAGATAGCCTGCAAAAATCAATTACTAAAAACGATGTAGCTATCGAATATACCTTAACAAAAGATAATCTGTACTCATTTGTTATTACAAAAGACACATTTTTGCTCGACCAACAAACAGCCGATAGCAGTTTTTCAGCTAAGCTCGATTTTTATACAAAGGTTTTACACAGACCACACTCGTCAGACTATTATAAATATCGCAATGCAGCATACAATGTTTACTCAAAACTTATACATCCGTTTGACTCGCTACTGGCAAACAAAAATCTGCTTATAATCCCCGACGATAAGTTAAGCCTAATTTCGTTCGATGCTTTGATAGATAAACCTTATAGTTCTGAAGATATCCCTGACTATAGAACCGAATCGTATTTGATACGGAAACACGCCATAAGCTATGCCTACTCGGCAACTCTTTACGCCAACAGCTTAACAAAACAACCCAAAAAGCATTTAAAATTTATGGGTATAGCACCCAGCTACGAATATTCGCGCGATTCGCTGCGACACTTACCTTTAGGTCTAAAAAATGTAAAACAAATAGCAGCTCTTACTTTAGGCAAATCACTAACCGGCAAAAAAGCTACCAAAAGTAATTTTAAGAAACACTATAGCCAATACGATATTTTTTGTTTTTATGCACACGGTCTCGAGGATACAATCAATCCTGCTAATTCAAAATTATGTCTTTACAATTCGATGGATACTACCAACGATAATCATTTACATGCTTGGGAAATATTTAATTTACAGTTAAAAGCCCAATTAGTAGTTTTAGTTTCGTGCTATTCGGGTGCAGGTAAGCTTTATAAAGGCGAAGGAGTTATGAGTATAGGACGCAGCTTTATTAATGCCGGAAGTAAATCGCTTATTATGTCGCTATGGATGGCATCTTACGAACCCTCAATAAAAATATCGCGTAGCTTTTATTGGAACCTATTAAAAGGTATGCGTAAAGACAAAGCCTTGCAATTAGCAAAACTCAAATATTTAGACGAAAGTATTTCGTACACTTCGCCACCACGCTTTTGGGCAGGATTAAATCTTATAGGAAACAACACTCCGCTATATCATAATTTTATTTTAAAACGGATAATATTGATTTTGGTAAGTTTAAGTATACTTATAATTATTATTCTGAGGATTCGTAAATTTTTCTAAGATTTTGATTCTAGCTTATTCAAAATTTCTTTTGCTTCTTTATAATTATAACTTCTATTCTTTTCTATTTTTCTCAACACTTCTTTTGCTTTCTCGGTTTTCCCCGATTTTAAATAACAAAGCGATAAATACCAATAAACCTGAGGTGTTCCTTCGAAATAAGTTAGACCATTTAAAATATCTTCAAAATTTTCGATAGCTTGATCAAAATGTCCAAGTTCCATCAGCGACAAAGCTGTAAAAAAATGTTTTTCCGATTCAATAGGAAGTTGATTAGGTAATTTATTAAATAATAAATATGCATTTTTGTAATCGCCTTCTAAATATTTTTGTTGAGCATAAGTTAAGCTACTTGTATGAACAATATAATTATCTATTTTATGAAAAGGTTTGTAATATTTA
>JAKSCO010000241.1 GCA_022360575.1 Bacteroidales bacterium
CTTGTGAGTGCCTTCTTTTTATAAAACTTACATTTGATTTTACTACTTTTGCTTTGTAAAATTTAAAATAAATGAGTGCAAAAGTATATTTAATACCTACAACATTAGGTGATAGTTCTGTTGAGCAAGTAATTCCGTCGTATGTTATCGATATAATAAATTCGACCCATCATTATATAGTTGAAAACATTAAAACAGCCCGACGGTATTTAATTAAAGCCGGAATAAAAACTAAAATTGATGATTTAACTTTTTATGAGCTAAATAAGCACTCGCAACCCGAGCAATATGCGTCGTATTTAAAAGCAATAAAAGAAAACCAAAATATAGGAATAATATCCGAAGCTGGAACTCCCGGAGTTGCCGATCCTGGAGCCGAAATTGTGGCTATAGCTCACCGAAAAAACATTCAGGTTGTCCCTTTGGTAGGCCCTTCGTCTATCTTGCTTTCGGTTATGGCATCCGGATTAAACGGACAAAGTTTTGCTTTTGTTGGTTATCTGCCAATTAAAAAACCCGATAGGGCAAAACGAATAAAAGAGCTCGAACGAAGATCGCATGTCGAAAATCAAACTCAGGTTTTTATCGAAACTCCTTATCGCAACAATCATTTGTTCGAGGATTTGTTGTTGGCTTGCTCGGCCGAAACCCGAATTTGTATTGCTGCCGATATAACACTCGAAACCGAGTATATAAAAACCAAAACAGTGCGCGAATGGAAAAAAGATGTGCCAAACCTACACAAACGACCTTCTATATTTCTTATCCATAAATAAAAAAGATATAATCGAATAAAATAAACTCAAAAACGGTGTTTACTAAATTGTGTAAGCACCGTTTTTGTATAATCTAGTCCCATGATTTTTACATGGCATGAATTTTTGAAAAAGTTGCTCCCATGATTTTTACATGACTACTATTTTTGAATAACCATAGCTATGGTATATTTCTTTGTTTCAATTTATCGCGACATTTGCTAATAACATCCGGATTTAATAATGGATTTTTGTATTGTACTATTCACTTCTTTCCTTTTTCTTATGCTACTCGCTCTCACAAATCCAAAGCTCATCCCGCTCGTGAACCTTCATGATTTTTAATATATATTGAAATCATGAAGGGTTGATGAAAAAGGAAACGAAAAAATCTAGGCAGCCAAGCACGCTTACCCATTATCGACTCACAATCTAAATAAAAAAGAACTTGCTAAAGCTTCGGACAGCTTTTTATTTTAACGATTGTTTCGTCGAATGGGTACTCAAGCTCTGCTTGTGAGTGCCTTTTTAAATAAAACTTGCGTTTTATTTTTTAAAAAAACCTCAA
>JAKSCO010000161.1 GCA_022360575.1 Bacteroidales bacterium
ATTTCGATAAAAAAATCTCAATTATATTATACTTAAAATAAAAAATAATATATATTTGAAATACAACGTGCATTATAGTAGATAAATAAGGGAAGCAAGCATGAACGCTAACAAACAACTCGTAAATTTCTGTGAGCAGAGTACAAGTATTACTGAGCAACCCACGAGAAGCTCTGAGCAACGCACCAGTAGCCTTGAGCAACCCACGAGCAACCTTGAGCAACGCACCAGTAGCCTTGAGCAACCCACGGGAAGCTTTGAGCAACACACCAGCAACCTTGAGCAAGCCATGGGAAAGTCTGAGCAACACACCAGAAAGTAGTAAAAGGCATTAGCAGTTGTTTTAAATAGCAAATTCGATTTGAAAATAAATAAAGGCACTCTAAGTGTCACGGTATAAACAATTAAATTTTCAAAGATTATGGCTAAAAGACCAAATCATTCCGATGCTCAGGTAATAGAGCAGTCGCGTGTTGCTATCGACAACGCACAAAATCAACCTTTAATCGCATCTACAATGGCAGAGTTTGGATACAACGCCGAAGAACTCAAAAAAGGAAAGCAAATATGGCTTAATGCCAGCAATGCTTACAAACTTAACCTAACCGAAGACGACGAAACAAATCAGGCTTACGAAAATTACATAAGCGTAAAGAGTGACGTCGAAGACAGCTACAAACTTCATCGCAAAAAAGCAAAAGTTGTTTTTCGTAACGATCCTGTAACTCTCGAAAAACTCGGAATAAAAGGAAGCGAGCCTAAAGCTCACGTAAAATGGGTAGTAATAGTTAAAAAATTCTACACAACAGCAATTGCCGATACCGAAATTCAAACCAAATTGGCTCGCCTAAAAATTACTCCCGAAGAGTTAACTGCAGTTAGCACATCAGTTTCAAAACTCGAAACTGCCCGATCCGAATATCTTCGCGAAAAAGGCGAAAGCCAAGATGCAACCAAAGTAAAAGACAAAGCCATAGCCTCACTCGACGATTGGATGAGCGAATTTTATGCAGTAGCTAAAATTGCTATGGAAGACAACATTCAGTTGTTAGAGTCATTGGGCAAAACCATTAAAAGCTAACCAAACAACTTCAGAGCGCACTTAAAGTGTACTTGTATTTTTAGCTTTGGCAGTTTTGCCAAAGCTATTTTTTCATCCGCACATAAAGTTTTCCAGCCATTAATATCAAAAGAACATCAAAATGAGAGCAAATAAACTTCATTCTTTAATTCTTAATACTCAATACTAACATCTCACTACTCACATCTCGTTAGTTGTATCTAGCTACTTGTGTCTTGCGTCTTATGTCTAGTATCTTATGTCTTGCGTCTTATGTCTTATTATCTAGATACTCCCTTTTATTCTTTGCTTTACAGCTTCGTAAATTAGTATCGAGGCAGCTACCGAAACATTCAACGATTCTATATCGCCAAGTATCGGGATTTTCACCATTTTATCAGCAACCTTTAAGTGTTCCATATCAACACCTCTATCTTCAGAGCCCATAAGTATTGCCGTAGGACCTGTAAAGTCGGTTTCGTAGTACATATCACTTGCTTTTTCAGTTGCAGCAATAATCTGTATACCGCTTTCTTGAATAAATTTTATTGTTTGCCCCAAATTTTTAACCCTACACACAGGCACTTTTAATAATGCTCCTGCCGAAGTTTTTACCGCATCGCCCGATATCTTTGCCGAGTTTTTCTCCGGAATAATAATAACATCAACACCCGCACATTCTGCTGTTCGTGTTATAGCTCCAAAATTACGAACATCGGTAACCTTATCTAAAATAAGCACCAATGGAGTTTTTCCTTGTTCGTACAAATCGGGCAATATATTTTCGATATTCTGAAACTCGATAGGAGAAATAAAAGCCAAAACACCTTGATGATTTTTCATTGTAATTCTGTTTATACGCTCGTTCGGAACATACTGAAACGGAATCTCGAATCGCTTTATCAACATCATCATTTCTTTAAAGAGCTCGCCGTTTAGCCCTCTTCTTATCATCAATTTATCAATTGTTTTTCCTGCATTTATAGCTTCAATTACAGCTCTTATCCCAAATATGTAGTCTTTTTTTTCTTTCATTTGTTTATCTTTTTCTGCCAATTAAGGCAGCCAATGCTCTCATTTTTAGTTTTGCAAAACTAATACAAATAATTAATCGCTAAAACATATACAAATTATTTTGAGCGATGTTTCTTTAAAAGCTCTTGATAAAGCAATTTTATTCTCTTTATTATTTTATTTCGATAGCTGTTTGATCTTTTTTTTATAACACAAAAATATATTTCAACACAAACAATAGTTTCTTAATTATTTGTAACTTACTG
>JAKSCO010000192.1 GCA_022360575.1 Bacteroidales bacterium
AAATTAAGTATTACCGATATAGCTAAACAAATACAAGAATTATCAGAAAAGGCGCGTACCGGAAAGCTTACTGTTGATGATTTTAAAGACGGAACATTTACTATTACCAGTTATGGATCGATAGGTGGCCTATTTGCTGTTCCTGTAATTAATTATCCTCAGGCAGGGATTTTAGGAGTCGGACGCATAAGCAAGCAAGCTGTGGTAAAAAACGATAATTTAGAAATAGGTTTAATTTTGCCTTTGTCTTTGTCGGTCGATCACCGAATTACTGATGGTGGCGAAGCTACCCGATTTATAAATTCGATAATGGAATATTTATCAGAACCAGTAACTTTAATTTTTTAATAATCTAGTAGCAAGATATGAGTATTAAGTATCAAGTAGTGAGATTAAAAAATACTCTTTATAAGTGAAGCAATATAGAAAGTAGAAACTTAAAAACTAAAAAAATAGAACTAGATGAAATACGATTTAATAATAATAGGATCAGGTCCCGCAGGTTATGTTGCTGCTATTAGAGCTGGCGAAGTGGGACTGCGTACAGCAATTATCGAAAAAGAAAATATTGGCGGAATGTGTTTAAACTGGGGATGTATTCCCTCTAAATCAATTATCGAAAGTGCTAAATTGTATAATAAAATACATAAACAGGCTGCCAGCTTTGGGATTGTCGGAATCGATACTCAAAACATATGTTTCGACTTTACAAAAGCATCCGATAGGGCTTTCAAAATTGTTGATAAGCTAACCAAAGGAATTCAATATCTCCTTAAAAAAAATGGGGTAGAGCTTATAAAAGGCGAAGCTCAAATAACGTCGGCAAGTTCGGTAACTGTTAATAATCGAAATATAGAAACCCAAAATATATTAATTGCTACCGGAACATATTTTCCTAAAATAAAAACGAAATCAAACGATATTGTTGTCGAATTAAAAGATCTGTATAAAAAGAAAAAATTCCCTAAAAACATTGTGGTGTATGGATCGAGCTCAACAGCGGTCGAAACAGCCCAATTTTTTGCATTAATCGATAAAAAGGTAACATTAATTGTTCCCGATGAAAATATAATGCCTTTGGCCGATAAATATCTGGCCGATTATATGGTCAAAATATTAAAAAACGATAAAATAGATATTGTGTTCGACACAACAATTACCGATTTCGATAAGATTTATTCAAACAAAAAAATCGTATTAAAAAATAAAAATATCCCTTGCGGATTGTTTATAAATGCTCAAAACCGAAAAGCTTTTTTGCCTAAGTCAATTATTGATATCGAAATGGATGGCGATTTTATAAAAACCGACAACAACTGCATGTCATCAATAAAAGGGGTTTATGCTATTGGCGATGTTAATGGCAAAAGCAAGTTTGCCCATGTAGCCTCGGCTCAGGGTTTGTTTGTAGTAAATAAAATCAAAGGCATAAAATCCGATTTCGATTTTAAAAAGTATCCTATGAATATGTATACTGTGCCAGAGATAGCACAAATAGGAAGTAGCGAAGATCAGCTCAAGGCTCAGGGAGTAAAATATAAAATTAGTGAGTTTCCATTGTCGGCAAACGGAAAAGCATTAACCGAAGGCACCGACGAAGGTTTTATTCGAATACTCTCCGAGCAAAAATATGGCGAGGTGTTAGGCGTACAAATAGCGGCAGCTCATGCTACCGATTTAATAGCCGAAGCTTCAGCCTTTATGCAGGTCGAATCTACAGTTTACGATGTGGCAAAAACAATCCATGCTCATCCTACCGTGTCCGAAGTATTTATGGAAGCAAGTAAAAAGAGTATACAATACAAAAGCTAGAATTTGACTGTTGATGTATTAAAATATGATTTAGCCGATTATTCTATTTTTAACTCGAATAAAGATTTCGACTATTATTTGTGGATTCCCGACAAAAACTATATTGTGTTAGGACGATCGAACAAACCCGAGCTGGCATTAAATATAAGCAATGTAAACAACGATAATATAAAAGTTTATAAGCGTCCTTCGGGCGGACAAACAGTTGTGCTTAGTCCTAAAACATTAGTGATTTCTGTAAAAACACAGATTGCGAAAGAAATAAATACTCAAAAATATTTTAGTCAGATAAATCAAAAAATTATTGATACTCTTTCTCTTTTGGGTGTACAACAATTAGCTCAAAAAGGAATTTCTGATATTTCGATTCGCGATAAAAAAATACTAGGATCGTCGATATACCTACGAAAACACATTTTGTTTTATCATGCTGTTTTAAATATTTGCGAGTCGCCCGATTTCATCTCCAAGTATTTAAAGCATCCCGGCAAAGAACCCGATTACCGAAAAGGTCGTAAACATAACGAATTTATAACCTCATTATTTGCCGAAGGATATGCAATACATACAGATAAAATTATTACGAATTTAAACAAACACTTAATCAACCTAAAACATACACTATCCTATACCAAATAAATCCCTTTTTTTGATGTTCTTTTGGTGTAATTCACTAATAAAAACGCAAGTTTTATAAAAAAAGGCACTTACAAGCGCAGCTTGGGTAATCAAGCAGAGTATACTAACTCGGAGACTGAGCCTTTCGGCAAGCTCAAGAACCAAGGAGTCGAAGCCAGATTTGTGAGAGCAGAAAATAAACAAACAATTCGATTTTAGTTAAGCCTTCGCACAGATAATATAATAGGATAACCGGTTTTATTCTTTTTTCAAAAGAATTATTACATAATAATTATGCGCGCAGGATAAACTGAAATCGGCGCGAAATGTTTGAAAATTGTTAATTAGAACCAGACCTTAATTTATATATCAAAACCATTATACATTATTGAAATACTACTGTTGTATGTAAGGAAATCAAATTATCAAAATTTATCGATTTCAGAAGATTTTGGTTCTTTGATCTCAAAGAACAGAAAAAACATATATTTCAAATTCCTTTGTCCTTTTCTCCATTAATGGAAAAAGGAAAGAAGAGTTTGAATTTAGTATTTAGTGTAAGCAAGTAACATAAGAAAAAGTGGGTGAATTGAAATTCGATGTCAAGACAAAAGAACAAAGAGAATAATTTTTTATTCCTCCCGAAACTCCTATATATCGCCAGTTTTTATTCCCATTATAGTTCAAACACAAAACATTTCGATAAAAAAATCTCAATTATATTATACTTAAAATAAAAAATAATATATATTTGAAATACAACGTGCATTATAGTAGATAAATAAGGGAAGCAAGCATGAACGCTAACAAACAACTCGTAAATTTCTGTGAGCAGAG
>JAKSCO010000255.1 GCA_022360575.1 Bacteroidales bacterium
TGCAATTTTCACTAATATATTTGAATCAGGGTCAACATAAAATTCTTTAGAAACATAAATATTCCAATCATTCTCTTCATCTGGATTTAATAACAAATATTTTTGTTCTCTCCTATCCCAAAGTCCATCTTCTCGTTTTTCAATTAAATCTGCAACAAACCATTTTAGGCAATCTTTGCATTCGCTTAAATTATTCGGAATTCTTTCTAATACTTCTTTTTGAACATCATTCCAATTTGTACCATTTTTACCTCTCAAAAATCGAATTAATAATCCATAATTTATTTTGCTATTAAAAAACTTGAAACTTTGTCCCATTCCTTCAAAAGTTGGTAATTCGGCCCAATTCTTTTTCGAATTTCGAATTTCGGGTATCCGAATAGTCTCCATCATTCACATATCGCCTCTTACTCCCAGAAGTTTTAAGTCGTGAAATCAACCATCTTTTGTTATGTCTTTCTCCTTTATTACTCATTTATCAAATTGGTTACAACAACTCGAATATGGAGCGTTTGGCATTTCGAAAACACCAACCTATCAAGCTGCTATATGTTTTATTAATTGTACTTATTTTCAATTTTACCAATATCTGCCATTACTTATACAAAATGTTGTGTGCTGGCTTTTATTCATTAATTTTTATAATAATCAGTACCCCGCTAAGTTGAGACTTCGCTGAACAGGGGAGCCCAAATCTTCAATTTTAAAAAAGAACCTCAATCAAATATTACCCCATTAATTTCAGCTTAGTAACTGTCTACTCGATTATGTATCAAATTTATTCTGGTTTCATTTCTCTTTTTTCAAATCCTGTTATTGATTTATTAGATGTGTTAAAATAAACATGCTCATCAATTGTAAGATTGAATTCAATATCATAATATCTTTGGACAATAAACATCTTTTGTTCGGGATTGTCTATAGAGTAGCTTTCTCCTTTTATTCTTATAGGGTAGTATGTCTTCTTATCAATAAAATATGTGGTTTTTGAAATATTACCTTCGTTGTTTTCAAGTTCAATTGCGAATCCAGGCATTGTCATTTTGTTCTCTAATCTTACTATAATTTGATAACAATCCTTGCTATCAATAATTGTGTCATTTAATTTCTCTATTGAGTATGAGGCAGTATTGTCTAAAATATATTTAAATTCATACTGAATTCCATAAAGTGTATTATGGCTCCAAAAATGTTTCTTTTTAAAATCAGGATATTTAATTAAATCATAAATCCTAGCAACACTATCACGATTGTTTTTGCGAACCAATCTGTCTCCATCGTATACATCTTCGTAAATCACATTCTCTCTATCATGTATATACATATACCAATGTCCTTTAACACCAACTATGGAATCTGTGATAAGTCTTTTAAAATACATCTCTCGATATCGTAAAATTGTATCATTAATATTTCGAGGATTTGTTCTTGCCATATCTTGTTTATAATAAATAGTCTCAATTGTGTCTATTGTATTAATTGTCTTTTGCAATAATTCTGAGGCTGTCTCTTTTTTATTACAAGATGTCAATACTATCAGAAAGATAATAAGTCCTGAGGAGATAGTTCGTTTGCTTTTCATTTATCTGGTTTTTTAATTTCATTGCGTTCATTTTATTTGACACGTAACTGTTTAAGCACGGGATGTTTGACATTCGAAAACACCTACTTGTCAAGTTGCTATATGTTTTATTAATTGTACTTATTTTCAATTTTACCAATATCTGCCATTACTTATACAAAATGTTGCCTACTGGCTTTTATTCATTAAATTTTTATAATAATCAGTACCCCGCTAAGTTGAGACTTCGCTGAACAGGGGCAGTTATACTTTTTGGTAAGTTTAGGTCTGTATGTTAGCTCTTTTGCGTACTTGATAATGTATATGGATGCAAAAGGGTGGGGTAATGATTGGTGCTCGTAGTTATCGTGTGTGCTGTTCGCATATCTAATCAGGTTAAAAATCTGATGATAATTGAACTCATCTCCACCGGCTTCTTGTATACCTTAAAGCATGACAAAGAGTATTATAACCTCCGTTCAACTAGCAAACATTGATCGTTTTGACCGCTTACACCAATCAATATCTTAATAAGATGTGCCCCATTCTTTTTTCTTAAGAACTCGTTCCAAATCTATTTCTGTATCCCAGTCCATAAACCATGTTTTATATTTTAATATTTCACTGACCTCTTTTCTTTCTTCACTTACTTTAGCATATCCTGTAACTTTCATAATTTTCTTCTTAGTTCCTATTGATATAAATGGGCATGTCATAGAATCAAAAAATAACATTGTAAGTTCAGCTTTTGTAAAAGGGTCGTTGTTATCTTTGTATTTACTTATTATCAACTCTTCTATCTGACATCTAATTTCTGCAAACTCAGTTTTATTATCAAAATAGTAGAGCAGTGTGATAATATGAAAGTAATTTAATTTTTTAAAATCCGACTGATTATTGAGGTCAAATAATGTCCTTATTTTTTTTGTACTAAGAGTATAAGCAGAATCTAACTTTTTCAGAGCAATCAATAAATTAAGTGTTTCAATGTTAGTTTCATTCTTTTGCTGTTTTCTTTGGAAAATATTTATTACGAAATAAGCTTCTCTAAATACTTTTGAAAATATCCTTTGTCTTAAATCTTCTTGCTTCCCTTCTAGAAATTTGCATATAAGCACCAACATTTGTGCTAATTTAAAAGTAGTGCTTGACGTAATATTTAGAGAGTATGCGTAAAATGAGATTTCTAAAATCAACAATAAAAAATTCTCTATTACATCATTAGATTTATCAATTGAGTCATCTTTGAATATTTTAGTTATAACATTCTTACAGTGACGAACAATATCCTTGCTTAAAATATCGTACGTTAACCCATTTCTTTGAACGATGCACTGAAAATCTTTTATGAAATTTTTTGAAAAACCGTACGGAGTTTTTAATTTTTTGATTCGTTTTACTTTCTCTATTTTCCCATTTGCTTTGATATTATCCGTAATAACCAAAGAATTAAATAAGCTATACAATAGAAGTTTGAGTTCTCTTTTTCCGACCGCTATGTTTGTAATAAAGGGTGTTGACCTACTAACTGTTTTTGATTCATTAATATATAATTTGTATTCTTCTAACTCCTTTTTGTAAAGCTTTAATATCTTTTCTGAATAATTTTCATTGTTGGTAAATACGAAGAAATCGTCAACATATCTTCGTATTTCAAAATCTACACCTTGTTTTAGTCCATCACTAGATAGCTTTGTAAGTACATTTAAATCAATTTGCTGAAGTATTATCTCTGCAAAGATTCTTGATATTTCAGGACCAACAACAATTCCGTTTGTTTCATTGTAATTGGACAATTGCATGATTTTATCAAATGAATTTTCGAATGAGTTTTTTTGAGAATTTTTTTTTGAGCTTTCCTTGTCTTTAACAGCCCAAGTAATAGAATGAGTATAAATGTTATAGAAACACTTACTTATATCAAACTCCAATAGTAAATTAAACCTTTGCTCCAATCTTTGGTATTCATTTCTTTCATAAAATTTATAAATTAGGTCAATTGGTTTATAAGTAAAATATGATTTTAATAGTTTTGTCTCCTTATCCAAAACATCAGGCTCTGTTTCTGCCTCTTGACTTTTATGTGTATCTTCTTCAAATACCATATCTGGCGAATAGCAAAACTTTGCCACTTTTGAAATCTGTCGTAATGAAAAAGGACTTTTTGAACACAAATGCTGGAGAACCGCATCATATTTATTATAGAAATCAATGAAGGCTAACTGATTTAAAGGATGAATAACGCTTAATGTACGAGTTCCTCCCAGTGCTGATTTTCTAATATCAAAGTTAAATGGGATTCCATAACTGCCTTTATTCTGATTTGCATTATATGGATACATATTAAACTTTTGGAATTTTTTAAGGAAATATTTCCAATTACCTGAAGATATTATTGAATAAAATCCGTCATTTGAAAAAAGCATTGGCACTTCATATGGAAGTAGTTCAGTTAAAAGAACTCTGTTTTTATCGTCCCTATTTATTTTTATCTTACTCATTACCAACAATTCTTTATTTCTTTCATATCCTCAGGTGTGAAAGAATAATAAACCTTATTTAAAAATCCATGCTTAAATGAATATTTTGCCAATTGGTTCTTTTGAACTTGACTTAAAACAGAATCGATTTTATTACCAAAGTTACCTGACCTACTGAAAAGAGCTTTTCGAAAATATAAATTTAAATCATCAAAAACCTCATATTTGTTTAAATGTGAGTAATTGTAATAAATCCCTGCTTTTAAATCATTCCCTTCTGAATTTGTTTTTACACTATAATTTCCAGTTAAGAACCTTATTCTATTTTCAAGTAAATCAAAGTCATTTTGCTTAATATAGTCAAGTAATGCCAAGGTAACTCGTGTTTTTATCTTCTTCACCTTCTTTTTAGCAATCGAAACTTCAAGACTCTTCTTGTTCTTATTTACTGTTTTGGTTGTGAATTGATAACCTAAGTATTCAAGAGGTTTCTCCTTAGAAATGTTATCCCCATTGTATAACCCCGTTTTTTGAACTTTTTTATTCAATCCTACTTCAAGGTTTTCATTTATTTGACTGTTTAGTTTTTTAAGAACTGATTCGTCATTGCTAAAAATTATTATATCATCAACAAACCTTGCATAGAAGTAAACTCCTGGATTTCGCTGAATCCATTTATCAAACTTTCGCATATACAATTCTGATAGAGTAGCACTTATGTTCATTCCTCTTGGTAAACCAGTAGATTCTGAAATATTTTGATTATCAAACAATTTAGTTATAATGCTTAGTGAATAGAATGATAGTATAGAATCATTTCTCAACTTAGAAATCAACCTTTCCCTATCAATATTTTCATAGAACTTTTCAATATCAGTTCTAAGTATCCACATCGGACAATTTTCTGCTAGTAGCGTTTTTACTTGTTTGATAATTATCCTTCTATTGGCTTGCTCGTCTTTGTACAGCCTCTTTATATTATCGTTAAGCTTTCTTATTATTAATTTTTGGGATAAGTCATGCGTTAAAAAATACTCCCCTATTTTTTCAATTTGAAAATCAAATGTTCCATCAATTATTTTAGAAAAATTGGAGTTTATTTTTGTTTCCAAATCGTCCTGTCCCAAGTCATAATATTTCCATTCCTGCTGTTTGCAGAGCTTAAGAAGTTGAGTACTTGAAAAATTTTGGTCCATATCTATTAGTGTCTAATTGTGCGTCGACTAAAATTTAGCTCTTTTGCAAACTGAACTATCAGCTTGTGGGTTGGAGCTTGCAAACACATGCAATATGCATTGGCTTTCCCTTCAACTCCAAAGGATAAGTACGAACGGGCAAAAACTAAATTTTTCTTGTACCAAAATTTAATCAGAGAGTTAATATTTTCAATTTGTTTTTCAAATACTATAGCTAGTTAATACTCCTGTTTTTTCTTTTTAAGTTCTCCTCACACCTTATTCTCATTTACCCCCTTGTTATCCCGAAAGCCTAAACTTACAAATTCTGTAAAAAATAAAAAAATCGAACAAAAAAATTTTTTAACTAAAAAATGCTAAAAACATCCAAGTTAATGGAGGCTTTTTTCTTAGAATCACGGCTTTACGCGCAATTTATTTTATCCATAACTTTTATTGCATGCTAATTTTAAATACATTTAAACTTTTTAATCCTAAAAACACTAAAACTTCAAATCATGTCAGTAAATTTATCAATGAGCGAATCAAAGTTTATCGAACTTTCACGCATCGCATTAACCAATGCCGAATCTCACAAAGTCATCAACTCTTTAATTGCCGAATACGGAGTCGACCAAGAAAAAATAGCCGAAGGCTGGAAAATATACAACTCTACAAAAGCAATTTGGGAAAAAAGTCAACAAGAAAACTCCGAAAAAAGAGTTACCTATATCGACTATCAAAATGCATACGACAATTTTCAGGCTCTATACAAGCGACATCGAGCACAAACACTCATATTTTTCAAAAAAGATCCCAAAGTACTAATTACATTAGGTGTTCAGGGAAAATTTCCCACCAAATACAACGAACTATTCGATGATGCCAAAATGTTTTATCAAACCATAAAAAACAATACCGAAATACAGGCAAAAGTACAAATACTAAAACTTACACCCGAAATAGCCGATCAGTGTTTAACCAACCTACAAGATTTAATGAGTAAAAGAGCTGTTTACGAAAAAGAATTTGGCGAAGCTCAAGACTCAACTAAAAACAAAGACACAGCAATTATCGAACTACAAAACTGGATGGAAGATTTTTATATTGCAGCTAAAGTCGCATTATTCGACCACCGACAACTATTAGAAACACTCGGCATATTTGTTCGCAGTTAAAAACACACGTATCGCTTGTCGAAAATAGCAAACACACAAAGCTATATCCAAAATATTGAAAACCCCAATTCCTTCAATTTGCAAGACACAACATTTGCTTATTAAATTGAAGGATTTTTTATTCTTTGTTTTTACTTAAAAAAAGTATAAAATAACACTGCCAAAATGTCCGTTCTAACTTTTAGGAGCCCATTTTAACTCTTAGGAGCCTATTTGACTGCCAAGATGTCCATTTTAACCTCTAGGAAGCCATTTTAACTGCTAGGAGCCCATCTAAACTACTCAGGAGTCCATTTTGACGCTTAGGAACCCATCTAAACTGCTTAGGAGTCCATTTTGACCGCTAGGAGCCCATCTAAACTGCTTAGGAGCCCATTTTGACCGCTAGGAGCTCATTTTAACGCTTAGGAAACCATCTAAACCACCACTATCTTCAGTTTAATCAAAAAAAAGTTCATTTAACCATAACAAACATCTATCTCAATAAATAAAGAACTCCAATTTATAAGTTTCGATGTTTAATTATTTAATATCAAATCTTTGCCAAATCGATAAATATTGTATTTTTGATATTAATTAATCTAAAAATCAGTCAAAAAATGAGTGTTCTTGTAAA
>JAKSCO010000036.1 GCA_022360575.1 Bacteroidales bacterium
TCAGATTATAATTTTAACTCAATGGATATAATTCGATTTATATTTAATCACAAATGGCCAATTTTAATCGTTACTTTATTGGCTGCAGTTATCTCAATCATTGTTTCATTGCAAATTACTCCAAAATTTAAATCATCGGTTGTATTATTTCCTAAAACTCAAGTTGCGGTATCAAATGCCTTAACAAAAGCCGAATTGCTCGAACCCGATGATCATATCATGAATTTTGGCGAAGAAGAAGCTACCGAACAGTTAATACAAACTTTATACTCTGAAGAAATTCGCTTTAAAATCATCGATAAATTCGATCTCTTGAATCATTATAAAATCGATACTGATGGAGCCTATCCCCTAACCCGATTAAACAAAGAGTACGATAAAAATATTCGATTTAAGAAAACAGAATATCAAGCCATACAAATTGATGTTCTCGACAAAGACCCTCTAATAGCTGCTGATATTGCAAACGAAATATCAGAACTCCTAGACGAAACATTAAATACAATGCAACGAAGTATTGCGCAAGGAATTTACAAAGTTGTAACTAAAGAATATAATCTTTTATTAGACGAAATAACCAAAATCGAACAATCTCTTATTAAATATAAAAATCAACAACAACACCCAAAATACATTTCTTACACCCAACAGCTCATAAATGCCAACAACCGACTAAGTGATATGAATTCTAAATTGGTCGAAGCAAAGGTTAATGCCGAACAAAATTTACCTCGGAAATTTGTTGTAGCAAAAGCTTATCCTGCCGAAAAAAAATCATATCCTATACGCTGGTTAATATGTGTAGTATCTACAATATCTACATTTATTTTTGCTGTTTTAGTTATGCTTTTTATCGAAAGATATAAAGATCTATTCACCTTTAAATCATAACAGGGTTTGTTTAAAGACAAAAATAGACTCATTTTTTATATTATATCGTTAGTATTTATTGCAATTAATATTACTCTAATAACTATTGATGTATATTATTTCTCTTTTCTACCTATTATATTATTGTTTGTTTTAGCTAGCTTTATATCTCTCGATAAGGTTTTGCTTTCAATCGTTTTTTTAACACCCCTTTCAATACAATTAATTGATATTTTCCCCGGGCTTTCTATCAATATGGCACTACCAACAGAGCCTTTATTAGCGGGTGTACTTCTATTGTTTGTCTTTAAATTATTACTCAACAATCAGCTCAACCGAAAAATATTACTTCATCCTGTATCAATTACTATTTATATTAATCTTTTTTGGATTCTTATTACCAGCCTCACAAGCACAATGCCCTTAGTATCTTTAAAGTTTTTACTTTCTCGATTATGGTTTGTTATTGGTGCATATTTCTTAATGATTGAAATATTCAGGAAACAGAAAAACATCAACAAATTCATCGGACTATACACTGTTGCCCTCGGAATTGTTATTATCTATACCAATATTCGTCTTCTGTCGTATGGACTAAATAATCAAAGTGCTTCCAATTGGGTTGTTCAACCTTTTTTTAACGATCATACTTCATATGGAGCAATGCTTGTAATGTTTGTTTTTCCGTTAGTATTCTTCATGCTAAAGAAAACAGATGATTTATTCGAGAAAACACTTGTTTATTTATTCTTTGGATTATTCGTTTTCGGAATTATTTTATCATACACACGAGCTGCTTGGTTAAGTTTATTTGCCAGTTTAATGCTATGGGTAGTTATTAAATTAAAGATAAAAATAAAGACAATACTCATTGTTTGTCTTGTCTTTGTTGTTTCTTTCTTAACTCTACAAAGAGTAATAATCGATAACTTAGAAGAAAACGAAGCCGAATCTTCAGGTAAATTCTCCGAGCATATTGAGTCTATGATTAATATTTCATCTGATGCTTCTAATGTTGAACGCATCAATCGATGGAAATGTGCTATCCGAATGTTTGCCGAAAAACCACTGTTTGGGTGGGGCCCCGGAACATACACTTTCAATTATGCTCCTTTTCAGAAATATCAAGATTTAAGTACGATTAGCACTAACTTTGGCGATTTAGGGAATGCTCATAGCGAATATTTAGGGGCTTTATCCGAATCGGGATTGCTAGGAATGCTTTCTTTTATGTTAGTTGTTTTTATGGCATTCCGAACAGCCTATCTTGTATATCATAACACCTCAAACAAATCAATAAAACAATTTACTTTATTTATAGTCCTCGGGTTAACTACCTATTTTATTCATGCTTTCCTGAATAATTTCTTAGACACAGACAAAGCATCTATCCCTGTTTGGGGATTTATGGCTATTTTAGTAGCTTTAGACATTTATCATAAAAACAATAATGAGGATACTCTTAGTTACAATGATAAAGAATCGCTTAAAAACTAAAGTCTATATTAAACATATATACCCTAATTTTAACTTACATAGCTCTTAAATAAATCATGGTTTTACTTAAGTATGATATACTAAATATCATTTTTCTAAGCATCGGAATTATTATCTCCTCAATCTTTTTTTATACATTAATAATCTCTATTCTCGAAAAAGAATATCGCGCAGTAAAAGTCTCATTTTTACTTTCGATAACTACTATTAGCATATTCTTAACCATACACTTATATAATTTCAAACACAAGCCTATTGTATTAATAATCTTACTCTCAATAATAATTCTTCTTGTTTTAATCTTATTTCTTCCTATTCAATTTAAACTATCCCCAAAAAGCATATCCTCTCCTCAGCAAAAACATGACGAGCGTGATATTATTTTTTCTAGAAACGAATTAATTCCCGAAACCGAAAGGTTCAAAAATTATTATAAGAATAATCCCGAAAAAGAACTTATTGATAATAAATTTCGGTCAAAGCCAGGACTTTTATCTCCTAAATCTTCTTTTTACGAACCTTTCTCGTATGCTGCAGCTCATGCCAATTTACAATTAATCGAAGTACTAAAACCACATATCAATGGAGAAATTGCAGAGAAAAAACAAACTGTAGATGCTTCAAAAATTACAAACTATATAAAAAACTGGGGCAAACTCTTAGGCACACACTCTATAGGTATAACCCAGCTCAAAGAACATCACCTATATTCGCATAAAGGACGAGGAAATACCTACGGAAAAGCAATAACCAACAGCCATCATTATGCTATTGCTTTAACTATTGAAATGAACAACGAAATGGTAAAAACAGCACCTCAAGGAACTATTATCATGGAATCAACCCAGCAATATTTAAGCTCAGGAACAATTGCTCTACAAATTGCCGGATTTATTCGCAATTTAGGATATTCAGCTCAAGCACATATCGACGGAAGTTACGAGTTAATTTGTCCTTTAGTGGCCAAAGATGCAGGCTTAGGCGAAATTGGACGAATGGGGTTATTAATGACACCCAAACTAGGACCCAGAGTCAGAATAGCTGTAGTTACAACTGATATCCCTTTAGAGCTAAGCAAAACTCCCGATTATTCATCAATAATTGATTTTTGTCGAATTTGCAAGAAATGTGCTGATGCTTGCCCCTCTCGTTCAATTCCTTTCAACGACAGAGAAAAAACAAACAACACTCTGCGTTGGAAAATAAATTCAGAATCATGTTTCACTTATTGGTGTACAATCGGAACCGATTGTGGTCGATGCATGTCTGTATGTCCATATTCGCATCCAAATAACTTCTTGCATAATTTTATCCGATTCGGAATAGCAAACTCATACATCTTCAGACGATTTGCTCTTATCATGGACGATTTATTCTATGGTCGAAAACCAAAATCATGGAAGTTACCCAAATGGATATCCTAATTTTTTTGATAAAAATGAATTGTTATCTCAATAAAAGAATCCTAATTTTATGAAATTATTGAATGGTATTATCAACTAAGCAAATCTTAAATCAATACCATAGCAAATTTATAAAGGAGCGAGTAACAGAAAATCCTCCTTGCCAAAAAGAAATATAAAATAGCAGTTAAGTAAACAATTAAAGAAAAACAATAAACAGATGAGAAAAATACTGTTTGCCCTCTTGGTAAGTTTTTGTTGGGGAAATGTTTCCTCAAATGAAAATCTGCCCGATTCGTTAATTCATTATAAAAATGAAAAAGACGCTTCTAAAAAAATTTCATACTACTTAGAATTATCTGATAAGAATAAAAACAACTTCGACCTATCAATAACATATTTACAAGCTGCAAGTTATATTTCATCTAAAATCAATAACAATAAATTGTTACAGAAATCTGAATTTAAAACAGGATTTGTATACTATAGCAATAACCAGTACCCCAAAGCTATCTTCCATTTCAACAAATCTTTAGAGTTGAGCAAAATTATTTACAATAAAGAAGCCGAGGCTTTATCATTAAATCGTTTGGGTAATGTTTATCAACTCATGGGAAAATACAACGATGCATTAACCAAATACGAAGAAGCAATAGCAATTAATCGTTTTCTTAATAATGATCAAGAATTAGCTAGAACTCTAACAAACATAGGTAGTGTTTATCGTCTATACGGAAATTACGAAGATGCAATAAATCAACATTTCGATGCATTAGATATATACGAAGAACTTAACGATAGCGAAGGAATAGCATGGTCTGCTCTAAACATAGGTCGTTTATTCAAAATGATGAAAAACTATCAAAAAAGTATTGAATATGTAAACAAATCTCTTTCTATTTATAAAAAGATAAAAAAATCAGGCAAGCCCACTACCGGAGTTACATTGTGCTTAAAAGAAAAGGGTAGCATTTATTACCAAATGGGAAACCTCGAACAAGCAGTTAAGTATAGCGAAGAGGTTTTACTAATAAATAAACAAAACAAGAATTATTTCGGAGTAGCAAATACACTAAGCTCTTTAGGAATGGTTTATTTTAATGCTCGCGAATACTCTAAAGCAAAAAATTATCTTATCAAATCGGTACACCTCAAAGATTCGTTGAAAGACAATACCGGAAAAGCTTCTATCCTACGTTATTTAGGGCGAATTTGTATGACACAGGGAAATTTATCGAAAGCAACTAAAAATCTCCAAAATAGTTTGAAATATGCATTAGAACAAAACTTAAAAGAGGACGAAAAAGAAGCTTATCTTTCATTATCTTATTTAAACGAAAGAACCGGAAACAAAGGAAAAGCCCTAGAGTATTTTAAAAAATATACTACTCTGAAAGAAAGATTAAATAACCAGAAAATAAACGAACTTGAGTTACAATACGAATTCGACAAAAAACAACGACAAATAGAATTTTCGCAACAACAACGAGATATAGAACAAAAAGCAAAACTTCAAAAGCAAAAAATATTTACCTGGGTATTTGTCGGAGGTTTCTTATTAATGATAATTATTGCTTATCTCATATTTAAAGGTTATCAGCGAAAGAAAAAAACAAACGGAATATTACGAAAACAAAAACAAGAAATCGAAGAGCAAAGAGACGAAATTGAAGTTCAACGTGATTTTGTAACAAAACAACGAGATCAGATATCTCATCAGAATTCGATAATTACAGATAGCATCGAATATGCAAAACGGATTCAAACAGCTCTTTTCCCTCAAGATAAATTCATGAATCAGGTACTGGGCGAATATTTTGTTTTTATGAAACCTCGAAATATTGTTAGTGGCGATTTTTATTGGTTAGCCGAAAAAAACAACAAAACCATTGTTACTGTAGCCGATTGTACTGGGCATGGTGTTCCAGGGGCTTTTATGAGCATGCTAGGAATAACTCTTTTAACCGAAATTGTTAACCAAAATGAGGAATTACATGCAGATCAAATCCTAGAAACTCTTCGTAAAAATATTATTGAGTTATTACATCAAGAATATGGAGTTCGAGGATCAAAAGATGGAATGGATATAGCTTTATGCATTATCGATAAAGATACTTTAGAAATGCAATATGCCGGAGCATATAATCCTGCATATATTATCCGAAATAAAGAAATTCTTGAATTAAAAGCAGACAAAATGCCTATAGGAATTTATGCTATAAGATCTGATAAGAAATTCCAAAAAGTAAATTTCAAACTCCAAAAAGATGATCTTATTTATTTATTTTCCGATGGATATGTTGATCAGTTTGGTGGAGAGAAAACATGTAAATTCAAACCCAAAGCATTCAAAAATCTATTATTAGATATTTATACGCTCCCTATGTCTGAACAAAAAGAACAACTAGAACAAACCATGGAGCAATGGCAGGGAGAACAATCTCAGCTAGATGATATGATGATAATGGGTATGCGTATTTAAGGAAATATCTAATCAAAATATAAAAAATAAAAAAGGGACTCTTATAGTCCCTTTTGCTTTTCTAATGATTTATTTCTTCAATAGCTTCCGATACATTAATTGCAAAATCGGCTAGTTTCTCGCATTCGCAAACTATATCAATATAGATAATTCCGGTTTGGTAGCTGTATTCTTTCTTCTCTACATTTTTCAAATGTTCTTTTTTCAGTTTCGTTCTAAGTCTATTAACTCTTTCTTCAAGTTCTAATGCTGCATTTATATTAATTTTTGTATAACCATGATCCAGATTTTTGTGCATCTCATCCATAGTTTTTTGAGACAACTTAAACATCTGAATTACATTCTCACGAACGGGAGTATCAAACCAGACTTTCTTTTCTTTTTTACGAACTAAAGTTTTAGCAATATTATAACAGCTATCGCCAATACTTTCAAGGTCAGTTATTACATTAAGCATAGCAGTAATACGTTTCGATGCTAAAGTACTTAATTCTCCTACCGAAATCTTAGTCAGATAGTTTGCAATCTCCTCTTCCATTCGATCACTTATACCCTCATATTTTTCAACCTTATCGTAAAGCTTATTAAACTTTTTATCGTTTGTTTCAGCAAACATATCGTTTACAAAACCATACATTCTCCCTATTCGCTTCGAGAAAACCATTATTTCTTGTTTTGCCTGATGAACCGAAAGTTCTGCTGTCGATAATAATCCTGTATTAATATGCTGCAATCTGAACTCTTCGCTATCCTCTCCCTGAGGAACCATTTGGGTTACAATAACCTCAATAAAACGAGTAAACCATATAAATATAACAACATTGGCAATGTTGAATGTAGTATGGAATATCGACAAAGCTACAGGAATAGCTTCGGGTGATTGATAAGGCGAAGTACCTCCAAATTTAACGATAAACCAATCTATCGAAGACAAGAAATATGGGAACATCAACGACACCCATATTACTCCTAAAATATTAAATATTAAATGAGCTCGTGCAGCTCGCTTAGCCGAAACATTAGCTACTGCTGCTGCTATATTAGCAGTTATAGCCGTTCCTATATTCTCTCCCAGAACCATAGCGGCAGCTATATCAAACGAAATCCATCCAAAATTACACATAATCAGTGTCAAGGCCATTGTTGCACTCGACGACTGAATAATCATTGTTAAGAAAGTTCCTATTGTTAGGAACAACAAATGCGAGAATACTCCATGAGACGTATAATTCGACAAAAAAGCTAATATTTCAGGATGACTTTTTATATCTGGAACTGCTCCTTTCAGGAAATCTAAACCCAAGAATACCATCGCAAAACCAATAATAAATTCTCCCCACGATTTCTTTTTATTTGTCCTCGAAAACAAAAGAGGAAATCCTAGTCCTATTAAAGGAAGCGAAATCACACTAATTTTCACTTTAAATCCTAATATTGATATCAACCAAGCTGTTATTGTTGTTCCAATATTAGCCCCCATAATTACACCAATCGACTCTGTTAACGAAAGTAATCCGGCATTCACAAAACTCACCATCATTACTGTTGTAGCACTCGACGATTGAATAATTGCCGTTATTAAAAGTCCCGTAAAAACTCCTTTTATAGGAGTAGATGTCATACGAGCAAGAATATCTCGCATCTTATCTCCGGCAACTTTTTGTAGAGACTCACTCATCAATTTCATTCCATACAAGAAAAAACCCAAGGAACCTACGAGTGTTAAAAAATCTAATAATCCGTATTCCATTAATCTGTTCTTTTTCGAAACTTCCCCATATAAAACTGAACTAATGATAGTTGTGTGTGTGAATAGAAATCATTATCAGTTAAATATGGTTCTGCCTCAATTTATGTACAATAGTTAATTATAATTGCTGCAAAACTAATAAAAAGACTCAATTTACATAACTCGGATTTTGTATTTAATTAACAATTATTTAAATGTCATACTTTATTTTATTTGCGAAATAATTATATAATCCTAATTTTGAAAATTATTTTAAAATTTGATTTCAAATGTACACAATTAAAGAATTTCAAAACATAATAAATCAAGAGATTACAAAAAGCAATATAGGTCGCGAACCTTTCTCTTTATATCATCCTATTAATTATACATTAGATTCGGGAGGAAAAAGAATACGTCCAGTACTTGTTTTAATGGCATGTAATCTTTTTTCAGATAACGTTAACGAAGCTATACTTCCAGCAATAGGAGTTGAAATCTTTCATAATTTCACTCTACTACACGACGATATAATGGATAATGCTGACATTAGAAGAGGCAAGGCTACTGTTCATAAAAAATGGAACGAAAACACAGCAATCCTCTCGGGCGATGCTATGTTTATTAAAGCATACGAATTCTTTCTTAACTGCCAATCGCCTAATTTCAGAGAAATATTAAAAGTATTTAATCAAACAGCCATGGAAGTATGCGAAGGACAACAATACGATATGGAATTTGAGGGAAAAAATATTGTTACTGAAGAAGAATATTTACGAATGATTGAGCTTAAGACATCTGTTTTGCTTGCCGGAGCTCTTAAAATAGGAGCCTTAATTGGAGGAGCTAATACCCAAGATGCCGACTTATTATATCAATTCGGACGAAATATAGGTTTAGCTTTTCAATTACAAGATGATTTTCTAGATGTATATGGTAATTTCGAAGTTTTCGGCAAACAAATAGGTGGAGATATAGTTGCTAACAAAAAAACATTCTTAACCACTAAAGCAATGCAAATTGCCGACAAAGAAACTCTTAACAAGCTAATAAATACACTACAAAACACCTCGTTAGAAAGAGATGAAAAGGTAAATTCTGTAACATCTATTTACAATGATTTAAACATAAAAGAAATTGTTCAGGATAAAATTACAACATTAACAAATAAAGCCTTAGAACTACTTGCTAAAGTTGATGTTCATCCACAAAAGAAACAAGAGCTAGAAAACTTAGCAAACCTATTAATCGACAGAGTAAATTAAATATAACGAAGGGCTACTAAATAATTTAATAGCCCTTCTCTTGTGTTTATATTGTTCGTTTTACTCTATTTGTACTTCCTTCCTAAAAGAAACGTTTTCTTTCTCTCTGTACTTGATACTAAGATTAAATACTTACATCTTGATCCTAATTATCATAACGGTTTTTCATTTATAAAAACTTAAAACTCGTACATCAATCCCGGATTAAACATCAATTGCCCCATTTCCGAAACAAGATATTTTGTTTCGGCATAAAACAACAAACGATTATTTATTCTTACATTCATCCCAACACCCAAATTTGCTCCAAAAACAAATCGTGATTCTTTAACATTCTTATCTTTAAATGCACTATGAGTACTAATCATGGTATTTTCAATATTCCACCTACTTAAGTGAATACCTGCCAATGCATATACTCTGTAACTTTTTCGTGATTTAGGATTTAAAATATAATGTCCATCTAAATTTAAACTCATTAAATTGGTTTTTGAGTTTCCTCCTATAGCAAACTCTTCTTTATTCGGAACAAATAAATTAAAGCTTGTCAATAACTCAATCTTCTTATTTACATTGTAATTTAATCGCAGATTTAATGCTAAAGATTTATTGTAATACTGAAAGCCATCAGACTCGTATTCACCCCCGGTTGCAAGAATAATACCCCCACCAATATAATTAAATTGAGCACTTGCTACATTGACCATCGAAATAAAAGAAAAAACCAATATTAGTCCTAATAAAAATTGTTTCATGCATTTATGATTTTACTATTTATAATTTACTGCTATTAATGTTCCTTCCTTGTAAAGAGTATTTTTTGTTACTTGCTTTCACAAACTCCAAAAATAAGCTGCTTACTTTTATTAGCATAGTATTTGGATTTAGTCATTACGAAAGTTTCAGAATAAAGTTTAAGTTTTGTTTCAGAAACACTTCTCTATTTCGGGATTCCCTCTAACTCATCCTATAAGTATCTGATATAAAACAATACACATACTTAATCGTCAATAAAAATAGGAGATTCTTTTGAAACCTCCTATTGTGTTTTTCGTGAAATACGAACAATCGTTACAGGTCAAACAGCACTCCAAACGACAACTCAGCCTGATCATAAACTCCCAAACCATACTTAAACTCACCAAAACCCAAAATTCCTTCAGATATATTATAGTTTGCTCCTACCCCAATATTTAAACCAATACTTGTCCCTCTCGTAGTTAAGTTAATTGCTCCTGTTTTAGCTTCCTTATTATAATGTACAATTCCTATCCCCCCTAAAGCATAAAATTTAAAATCAGATATTTCATTAAACATATAATGACCATCAACATTAAGTTCCCATCTTTTATACGTAGCATTATCGAGTGATACCGGTATAAATATCGACAAGTCGGCCGAGGCATCAAGATTTTCTAATAAAAACTCTAAATCGTAAGTTCCTTTTGCTTTCAATCCAATACTAGGTCTTTCTGTTCCTATTATCAAACCTCCTCCTAGCTTAATTTCTTGGGCTTTTACATTTGTTATTAGTGCACTTAAAAAAACACCTATAAAAACAATTCTAATACTTATTTGTCTCATTTTCTATATTATTTATCAATTATTCATCACTCAAAAATTCTAAGCTATTATCTACAAATAGTTTTATTATTCTAAAAAATATTGGCATATAGATTCAAATTTTACTTAATGGGTTATTGCTATTCAAAAACTGTGCAAAAATAATTCGTAATATGTTAAAAAGTTTATTTCCCTGTATCTAAAAAGAAAATTAATCGTATATAATTTCGTAAATTTGTAAAAACCTATTAGTTACCACAAAAATCTAAATAATGTCGGAAAATACAGGTAAAATTGTTCAGGTAATCGGGCCGGTTATTGATGTTAGTTTTGAACAAATAGGAAGCGAACTTCCTAATATACATGATGCTTTAGAAATCCATAAAAACAATGGTTCTGTAATTGTTATCGAATGTCAACAGCATATTGGCGAAAACACAGTTCGGTGTATTGCTATGGATTCAACAGATGGACTACAACGCGGAATGACAGCAAAACCAACTGGAGCATCCATCAAGGTACCTATAGGCGAACAAGTAAGAGGTAGATTAATTAACGTTATTGGCGATGCAATCGACGGAATTGGCAATTTAGATAAAACCGGAGGTTACGAAATACATAGCAAAGCCCCCGAATACATTGAACTATCGACAACAAAAGAAGTTTTACATACCGGGATAAAAGTTATTGATTTAATTGAACCATATTCTAAAGGTGGTAAAATCGGACTATTTGGAGGTGCAGGTGTGGGCAAAACAGTATTAATCATGGAAATGATTAATAATATTGCTAAAGCTTATTCGGGGACAACAGTATTTGCTGGTGTAGGCGAGCGTACTCGCGAAGGAAACGATCTTTTACGCGAAATGATTGAATCGGGAGTAATAAAATACGGTAAAGAGTTTGAGAAAAGCATGGAAGAAGGCAGCTGGGATTTGTCAAAAATAGATCACGAAGAACTAAAAAAATCTCAAGCAAGCTTAGTATTCGGACAAATGAACGAACCCCCGGGAGCACGAGCAAATGTTGCCTTAACAGGATTAACATTGGCCGAATCGTATCGCGATGGAGATAAAAAGTCGGGAAAAGGAAACGATATATTATTTTTTATTGATAACATTTTCAGATTTACTCAGGCAGGATCTGAAGTGTCAGCTCTTTTAGGACGTATGCCTTCGGCAGTAGGTTATCAACCTACTTTGGCCACCGAAATGGGAACCATGCAAGAACGCATTACATCAACCAAACACGGATCGATTACCTCGGTCCAAGCAGTTTATGTTCCGGCCGACGATTTAACCGACCCTGCTCCGGCAACTACATTTTCGCATTTAGATGCAACAACTGTTTTAAGCCGAAAAATATCAGAATTGGGGATTTATCCCGCTGTCGACCCATTAGAATCGACCTCGCGAATTTTGACCCCCGAAGTTGTTGGCGAAAAACATTACGAAACAGCCCAAAATGTAAAAGAGATATTACAACGATACAAAGAGTTACAAGATATTATAGCAATATTAGGAATGGACGAACTTTCGGAAGAGGACCGACTTGTAGTACATCGCGCTCGTAGAGTACAGCGATTTTTATCGCAGCCATTTCATGTAGCCGAAGCTTTTACCGGATTAAAGGGCGAATTGGTAGACATTAAAGATACCATTAAAGGTTTTAACATGATTTTAGAAGGCAAAGTAGATCAATATCCCGAAGCAGCATTTCAGTTGGTAGGAACTATTGAACAAGCAATAGCAAAAGGCGAACAAATGCTTGCCGATGCTAAAAATTAAATCGCAACGAATATATTTATGTATCTTGAAATTATAACACCCGATCAGAAAATATTCTCTGGAGATGTTGATCTAATCAAAGTTCCGGGAACCAGAGGTTCTTTTGAAATATTAGAATACCACGCTCCTATAATATCTACTTTAGGAAAAGGTAAGGTTAAAATACTAGAAAAAACATTAAAATCTTTATTCGAAATTAGTGGTGGAGTTATTGAGGTAAAAGAAAATAATGTAATTATACTTGCTGAATCAATCAATAAAATAGAATAGATATGAAATATATTTTGATTTTTGTTTTAATACTAACAACTCAGGCATTAGATGCTCAGGTTAAAGTAAGTTTTGTAGCCAACGACGGCCTAAAAGTTACCGCTGATTTATACGAACGAAATAAAGATAAACCTTATATCTTATTATTTCATCAAGCAGGATATAGCCGAGGCGAATATCGCGAAACAGCATCGAAATTCTTAAAATTTGGATACAACTGTTTAGCAGTCGACCTAAGATCGGGAGGCGAAGTAAACTACATTCAAAACCATACTGCATTAACAGCAGTACAGAAAGGTCTCGAAACCGATTATTTAAGTGCAAAGAAAGATATAAGAGCAGCCATTGAATGGGTAAAAAATCGAAGTGAAAAACCCATGATATTAGTCGGAAGCTCTTTCTCTGCATCCTTATGCTTGCTTGTTGCTCAAGAATACGAAAAAATTAAAGCTGTTATTGTATTTAGCCCAGGCGAATATTTCGGAAAAGAAATAAACGTGCAAGAAGAAATAATAAACCTGAATGTTCCGATATTTGCCGCTTCGTCGTCGCGCGAGAAACCATATATCGACACCATACTTAGTCATATCCCTCAAGCAAACAAAACCATATTTGCTCCTAAAAAAGGTGGCGAACATGGATCGAAAGCTTTATGGACAAACAACGCTAACAATCAAGAGTATTGGCTTGCTCTTACTATGTTTTTTAGCAAAATACGGTAGACCCTTTTGTATTCTGGACTAAAATTGTTTCTTTGCATAAATTTTAAAACTTAAGTTTTTATTAAACGATAAGCAACTTTGGTAAGTTCTGATTAGGAGGGTATTTTGAGTATGCAAAAAGTGAAATTTTTAATTATACGTTTTAGTTCAATTGGTGATATTGTTTTAACAACTCCTGTTGTTAGATGCTTAAAACAACAGGTCGAAAATGCAGAAATACATTATTTAACTAAACCCCAATTCGAACCTATACTCGAAAACAATCCATATATCGATAAGATACATACTCTTAAAAAATCTTTACAAAAGACAATTCATAATCTTAAATACGAGCATTTCGATTATGTTATAGATTTACATCGAAACCTACGAACAGCAAGAGTAAAAAATCGATTACGAATAATGTCGTTTTCGTTTGAGAAACTAAACTGGGAAAAATGGCTTTTGGTAAATCTTAAAAAAGATAAAATGCCCAAAGTACATATTGTCGATCGCTACTTAGATACAGTAAAAGCATTTGATATAAAAAATGATAATAAAGGATTAGATTATTTTATACCCCAAAATACCGAAGTTAATGTTGAGCGAATATCCGAAACATTAACCCAAGGATATGTAGGTGTTGTTGTAGGTGCTTTTCATAACACCAAAAAGCTAACCAACGAAAAACTAATTTCGATTATCGATAAGCTTAATAAGCCTGTTTTATTACTTGGAGGTCCCGACGATAAAGAAAACGCCGAAAAGATCAAAAAAGAAACAAAAAACAAGATATATAGTGCCTGTGGGAAATACAATATTAACCAATCGGCATCGCTAGTAAAACAAGCTCGGGTTATACTTACTCCCGATACCGGATTAATGCATATTGCCAGTGCTTTTAAAAAGAAAGTTATTTCGGTTTGGGGAAATACTGTCCCCGAATTAGGAATGTATCCTTATATGCCTCATCCCGATTCTGAAATTATCGAAACCAAAGGATTAAAATGTCGTCCTTGCTCGAAAATAGGATTTATCGAATGCCCTAAAAAACACTTCGATTGTATTAATAAGCTAGACGAAGACTACATTGCCAGTCGAATTGAAGAACTTTTTTAAACTAAAAATAATTTTATTCCGATTTTTATTATCTACGTAACTCTTTTATGACAAAAATTGAATTACCCTATAGCTAGAGTAGTATACTCTAAATTCTTTTGGGTTATCTAAAAAAAATGTATATTAGTGAGGTCAAATAAATATGTCTGAAACAACAATGTTTATGCATTAAACTTTATACGTTACATTGTTGCAATACCTTAAAAGCTCTAAAAATAATCTTTAAAATTGAACTAATAGCATGAATAATTGTATAGGTTTGTACACAGAACAAGAAAAAGCAATTATAGATATGAAGCCAAGTAGTCAAGGAGTAGGAAATTATTTACTTGATTTAGCTCAAAAAGAAAAAAAAGAAGTTACCATATTACCTTTAATGAAATTGGTATATCTGGTACACGGATTTAGCTTGGCTATCTATAATAAATCAGCCCTAAATCCTCATTACGACAAAGTTGAAGCATGGAAATATGGACCGGTGATTCCTAGTTTATACCATGAATTAAAACGCTTCGGGTCAGACAATATAAAAAAATATAGATCTCAGGTTATTATTGAAATAAAAGATAGTTTTAAATTAAAAAAAGCAAGCCTAGACGATAAAGAGATAACCGAAATTACAAACTTTGTTTGGGAAAGCTTTAAAGATTACACTCCAACACAATTAGTAGAACTTACACATGCATCGGGTTCTCCATGGCACGACGTCTATAAACCAGATGAAAACAATATTATAGATGATGCAATAACCAAAAGGTATTTTAAGGCATTAATTCATGTCGCAAATAAAGAATATTAATGCAAAAAACACATCTTGACCACCTAAAGTCGATGTTTAGAGAAGAGCGCTCTAAAATAAGCACTTTATCGAAACTACAATCGACGTTTAGAGAAGAACGCTCTAGAATAAACACTTTATCAAAAAAAACAAAAGATGAAATTGAAGCAGAACAACTAGAACAAGATAAAAATCAAGATAGAAAAGAACGAAAAAAATATGCTTCTCACACATTTTGGTTTGTTATTGTTTATGTTGTTGTTATTTTATTGCTTGTTATTGCTACCGGACTTAATTATTTAAAAATTTCTGACAAAATACTCCTTGCATTAATAGTTACTTCATTTGCCGAAATCATCGGATTATTTGTTTTTGTTATGAAATATCTTTTTAAAGTCTAAGATAAAAACGTTATTCTTAGTGAGACAAACTGCAAATCGATAAGAAAAAGCACCTATTACTAAATTTTATGCACTAGAAGTGCTACTTTATTTTCTAAATCTTTCCCAAAAAAAGTACAGAAGCCCCAAAACAATTTGCAACAAGCCTCTGTACAGGTACGGAGGCTTGCCGACAGTAAGAAAGTGCCTTCCGTACTAATACGGAAGCTTGCCGACAACGAGAAAGTACCTTCCGTACTAATACAGAAGCTTGCCGACGACGAGAAAGTGCCTTCCGTACTAATACGGAAGCCTGCCGACGGCGAGAAAGTACCTTCCGTACTTTTGTAAAGCCCTATGTATAAAGAAAAGCAAGCGTCCCAACACATTAGTTAAGACACTTGCACTATGAAACAACGAAGATTACAAAGCTCTTCTTACTATAAAATCCAATATCTAATAATTGTACTTACGTATTAATTCTTTAACAAGATTAATTGCTTTACTTTGTTCGGCAGTTGGATTTATCGACTGCATTACTGGCAAAACATCAAGCACTTTACGAATACTCTTTTCAAAATCACGTCGTATTGTCGACATTGCGACAATCTGATTTATATCGGCATTTTCGTTTATTTGTTTCGCACGATACTCATCAAATCGAGTTTGCGATTGATCTAAAGCAGTAACAAAAGGCGTTATATGACAAGTTTCGGCCTGAGTAGCATAATCGCCTTTTAAATCGGTTAATACATTTTTGATTAAAGCACTTTCCTCATCATAGCTTTCTTTATAAATACTATATCCTATTTTAGCTATAATCTTACTAATTTCTGATGCAGCAACACGAACCGTTTCGTCGGGATGATATTCGTAAGCATCTAATGATTTATTTATTCCTATAACTAAATCATCGCGTATACCATCTTCGCTTTTTATCATCTCGCTAATTTCTTTGGCTTTTGTTTTTTCGGCTACATTATTAATAGCATCAACACATTTGAGAAGGAAACTCTGGAAGGGAGTAAGTACAGTTTCGAAGCCTGTAAGGCCTTTGACAATGTCGTTTAGTGCTTGTCCGAAAGCGACTAATTTGCTATTGTCGAATCTAGATAATTTTAATCGAAATTTCATAAAATAGATTTTGTGGCTGTATTAGCCGGATTATTAATAGTAAATATTAATTTCTTAATAAACTGATTCCTATAAATTACTTTGATTTGTATATTTTCTCATTACTTTTTTTATCAAATAGCGGATACAATATACTAATTTTTCAATTAAAGTCAACACTTATTCTTGCAATAAATCAACACAATCTCTCTTTTTAATTTTTTTATGTGTACATTTAGAGTCGATAAAACAATAGAGCTCATGTTTATCAAATTTACTAATCAATTAAATTAAAATCTTATGAAAAAAGAATTATTAAAGATAGCAAAGATGTTATCTAAATCGGAACAAACAAAAGTATTAGGTGGACTTAGTAATGGTGAAGAGGATCCTATCATAAATGAACCTTCTCCTTACAAAGGTTATTGTTATGGTTACGATGCAATGATATCATGCGATAGAAAGTGCCCTGATGGATCGGATCCTATTTGTCCTAATCACTAAGTAAAAAGCTTATTAAAAAACCAGTATAGCATTTCGTTATACTGGTTTTTTATAAATGGTAAGTGTTAAATTTCAGATTACAACCCTCATAAATATTACTGTTCACATTTTTTTATTCTAACAATAATAATTAGATTTGAGAAAGATAAAATCCTTTTTTATCAAACTAACCTTAAAAATTAAATTTTATGAAAAAAGAACTATTAAAGATAGCAAAGATGCTATCTAAATCGGAACAAACAAAAGTATTAGGTGGACTTAGTAATGAAGAAGAGGATCCTATCATAAATGAACCTTCTCCTTACAAAGGTTATTGTCATGGTTATGATGCAATGATATCATGCGATAGAAAGTGCCCTGATGGATCGGATCCTATTTGTCCTGCTCATATGTAATATTAAAAGAAGCGGAGATAACTCACAAAATGTCATAAGAAAATTAAGACTGAACATGTAATACATACCCTCAAAATGATACTACAATATCTAAAGCTTTATCTCAAATATTTCGCAAAAAATAAAATCTACTCAACTTTTTCGTTACTTAGTTTAATAATAGCCCTGACAATTTGTTTAATAATAAGCATATATGCCGATTACGAATATTCATTTGATCGTTTTCACGAAAACAAATCTGAGATATATCGAGTTTTAATGTCGGATACTGCATACGGGGGCAGTTCGGCTCAAATTTGTTATCCCATAACACCATTTATTGAAACCATCCCCGAAATAGATAAATCATGCGTGCTTAATAAAACCAATTTATTGATAAAAAAAGACATTGGATTTTTCAGAGAAGAGCATGTACTCTATACCGAACCATCTTTTTTTGACATATTTAGCTTTAAACTAATAAATGGCAACCCTAGTTCTCTTTCGGAGCAAGGAACTGCTTTTGTATCTGAAAAAATAGCCTTAAAACTATTTTCGACAAAAGAGGTTATCGGAAGAAGCATTGTTGTTAAAAGCTCAAAAGGCAAAGAAAAAAACCTTGTCATTAAAGGTGTTTTTAAAGACTTCCCTAATAATTCGCATATAAAAGCAAATCTATTAATATCTTTTAAAAGTATAGAGAAGATTTATAAGACTACCCGCTTTTATTGGAATCAAAATAGTATGTATTGTTATATTCTTTCGGGAGCTAATCTTAAAAAGATCGAAAAAAGGATTAATAATCTTGTTCCTTCTGAATTTAAAGCAAATTACAACTTCAAATTTAGCTTACAAACATTAAAAAGAATTCATCTATTCTCTAATAAAATCAACTTTAATATTGAGAAACAAAACATTTTAAAACAACTGATAATTTTAATGGGTATTGCAATATTGATTATTGTATTGGCATTATCAAATCATATGATATATACATTAATCATTGCAAATTATCGTTTAAAAGAAACCATTACAAAACGAATTATTGGGGCATCGCGATTAGTTTTGTTTAAGCAAAATCTGTGGGAGTTATTATTCCAAATTCTTATTTCATTTCCGATTGTGATATTCATTACTTTCTTACTTTTGCCCGATATCGAGAATTATTTTCAGTTTAAGGTCGATACAAATCGTTTTGTCTATATTGCTCTTCTATTCTCGTTAGCAACACTCTTAATTGGTTTGATATCGGGATTGCTTGTAAGCATTTATACTGTATTTCCTTCTTTAAATAAACTACTGATATTATTTAAAAACCTTCGCTCGGGAAAACTTAGTTTATTAAAAACATTACCCTTTGTTCAGCTTTCATTATTCATGACCTTGCTTATTTGTTTATTGTCTATTCAGAAACAACTCAATTTTGTTTTTGATAAGCAAACTGTAGGTTTCGATTATCAAAATCAGATATCAATAAAAATAACCGATCGCAAATTAGTTAAACAAATACCTGCTTTTAAAGAAGAGCTTCTTAAAAACCCCGAAATTGTTAATGTTGCAGCTTGCATGTCTAATCAACCTTCGTTTTCGACTCAAATAACTGGCTTTAAATGGACCTACGACAAAAATGGTCAAAAGTATAGTTCCATGAAAATGGGGTTTTTAAGCGAAGAAGATAAAGCAGAATATCAGGATATTTTCGAGTCGAATGTAATTTCTGAAGATTATTTCAAAACACTTGGAATAAATGAATTTGAAGGACGCGAATTTTCAGATAACATAAACGAGAAACAAAATATTATTGTAAACAAAGCATTTATTGATAAATACCAGATTAGCGAACCTTTAAATAAAACAATCGATTTCTTAGATAGTAAATATACCATTGTTGGCATTGTAAATAATTTCAGGACAAAATCTTTGTTTAAAGAACAAAGCCCTATAGCTTTTTGGTATGGCGATAAATACTTCAATCAAATAATTGTTCGTTTTAATCCAACCACCGAAAAATTAGCCCTAAAAAAAGTAAAATTGGTTTGGGAAAAATTTATACCCGATAGTCCATTGGAATATCAATTTACTGAAAATGTAATAACCGATTATTACAAAAAGGAAAAGCAATTACTTCAGTTTATCCATTTCTTTGCCGGATTCGGAATTATACTAACACTATTTAATCTTATCGGTTTCTCCAGATTAAACTTTAATAGTCGGAAAAAAGAAATTGGATTAAGACGAATTTTAGGAGCTGAAGTTCGTAATTTATTTAAATTACTGCTCAAACCTTATATTTATTACGCTCTGATTTCGTCTGCATTAGGAATATTTATCTCAAGTTATTTCATGCAATATTGGTTTGCTCAGTTCAACGAAACAACAGATTTAAATTTTAACGAATATTCGATATCGATTGTAGGGGTTACTTTACTTACACTATGCGTTGTTTCTATCAATATCGTATTTATTGTCAGAGAAAATATAATTAGCGTTATTAAACATGAATGATAAAATTACATTGCTCTTATAATCTTCGAAACATTATATCTTGTTTCGACAACAATTGTCTGATCGCCTTAATCCTTTGTATTGTCGATATATTATCACTTACAGAGGATTAAAAGCTATATCTAAAACGCATAAATAAAGTAGTCATCTTATCGTAGTTCCCTTTCAATGTTCCTTCGAATATCTGTCCATACAAAGCAAACTCTAAGTTTTCGCATACCGAACATGATAATGATGGCATCAGAAAATAACCATTACTTAACGAGGGTAAATACATAACAGCAATACTGCCATTTAACAAAGGATGAATAGGATAAGATATCTGTGCAAGCCACGAAAACTTACTATACGAAGTTGTTTTTACTGATAAAGGAGCAAAATACAAATCACCAAAACGATTTATATCAATCTGATTGAAGAAACCATTATAGTTTGTCTCGATAGATACATTAAGAGAATTGCTAAACATATAGTTTAATCCTACCGAAAAAATCACTATACCTAACGAGTCAGTACTATTTTCTTGTGGATGAAAATAACTCACTTCGCCATTAAATCCCAAATTTTTAATATTACCAGACCATCCTGAACCAATAACATAATCAGAACTATCAATAATTCCTGCTATAAACTGAATATCATAGCTCCACTTATTAAATCGATACAAAGCTGCTGCTGTAATATTATTGCGTTTATCAATCTTTATAGCAGTTTCGACAATAGAGGTATAGTTGGGGTAATATTGTACTCGCAAGGCATCACTCCCGGCACGTTCTTCGTAATCGAAATCAAAAAACGAATATGAATTAAATATATCATTGGGATTCCATGCAAAAGCCTGCCCCCAGTTTATACGCTGTCTTCCTAAAGTAAAAACAAATTTATTTAAGCTATATTCAATATAAGCTCTATCAAAAGTACTATTAAAAACATACGAACTCCCGCTAACGAAATTATTGGTTAAGAAATTTAACAACCCGTTATCTTCTGATAGCATTCCTTTGTAATTGTCGATATACTTAACCAAATCGCCATAAATAAGCCGATTTCGCATTCCTGCCGAGAAAGTAATATTATCGTTTATACGCCAATCGTAATTTAGCCGATTATGAATTAAATTGTCGACCAACCAAGTTGAATCAACTCTATTAAATATTACTGTATTTAGATATTTTATATACCCACTTAATGACATATTTGAGAACACTGATTTTTTTTGTTCTTGAGCAGTTATTGGCAAAAGAATTCTCAATAATAAAATAGACAAAACCACTTTCTTCATAAAATCAGTTTTTATGAATTCGATTTATCCGAAACAATCCTTCCGTCTTCGACAGTAATCACACGTCGGGCTTTATTAACCACGCGCTGATCATGCGTTGAAAATATAAATGTTATGTTCTCCTCCCGATTAAGTTTTTCCATAATCTCAAGTAAAGTTTCGGTTGACTTAGAATCGAGGTTTGCAGTAGGCTCATCAGCTAAAACAAACATCGGTTTCGAGGCCAAGGCTCTGGCAACAGCAACTCGTTGTTGTTGTCCTCCCGATAACTTTGCCGGTCGACTATTTATTCTGTCTACCAAACCCACTCCCGATAACAGTTCTAACGATCGCTTTTCTCTCTCTGCTTTTGATTTACCTTGTAGTTCCATAATAAACTCTACATTTTCTTTGGCTGTAAGTACAGGTATCAGATTGTATGCCTGAAAAACAAATCCAATATTATGTAATCGAAAGTGAATTAATTCTGACGAACTTAGTTTATTTATGTTCATACTATTAATTACTATTTCGCCCTCGGTAGGTTTATCTAGTCCCCCAATGATATTTAAAAGCGTCGTTTTTCCTGAACCCGAAGGTCCTACTATAGCAGCAAATTCGCCTTGACTAAAGCTTAAACTTACATCATTAACAGCTTTTACTTCTATTTCTGAGTCGGTATATACCTTAGTTATATTTTGAATATCTAATACTTTCATAGTTTATATCTTTATTTAATTGATACTTAATTGTCTGTTAAGAATATTCTTCAATTAGTTATTTTATGTATCCATTCGCAACGCTTCTGCAGGATTTAATTTTATAGCTTTTCGCGCAGGATATATAGCCGATAATATTCCGGTTATAATAACCAATACAGTAACTACAACAACAGGAACAGTTCCTATTTCGGGATAAATAATAGCTTCAAAGCCAAGAGAATTTAAACCCTCGGCCCATAACGATAAATCTAACCCTATTTTACCAGTTAAAGCAATTAAGCCAAGAGCCAATACAATGCCAACACACCCTCCTACAAAAGATAAGAATACTGTTTCGAGAACAACCATTGTAAAGACACGTATCTTACTCATTCCTATTGCCATTAACATTCCAAATTCTTTAACCCGTTCCAGAATAACCATTAACATAGTATTAACAATACCAAAGCCCAACGACAATAAAATAATAACAACATATATATATAACGAGAAATCAGTGCTTTCATTCAACATTTTAATATCAGGCAATAACTCCTCCCAAGTCATTATATTAAGTTTAGGATATTGTCTCCTCAACTTTTGAGCAATAATATTTTCACCTCCATTTTTATTCATCAATATAGCGATCTCATGTCCAACATTATCTTCTATATTTAAAAGTTTCTGTAGGTCGCTAATTCTAACAAATGCTTTAGCTTCGTCAAATGCCGAATTTGCTGTTTTAAAAATACCAGCAACACGAAAAGCTCCTCCCGAAATAGTTCCATCCATTTCAGTAACTGTTATTACCAATTTCGATCGTACTTTTACTTTTAGTTTCTGAGCTAATTTCTCGCCAATAATAATCGGATTACGCTTTACTCCTTCAAAGTATTTCCCTTTAATAATTTTAGTATGCACATTGCTTGTTTCTCGTTCGCATTTAGGATTAATCCCGGTCAAAAGAATACCTGAACTCGTTTCGGCAGAAGAAATCATACAAGAAGCTATTAAACGAGACGAAACTGCTTTTACACCTTCGTTATTTGCTATATTATCTCTAATCTCACCTATATTAGGAATATAACAATGTACTTCGTTTGTCTCTAAATAATCTGCTTGATGTATTTGTAAATGCGATACTTCAGTATTAATTACACCATTAATTCGCTGATTAACCCATCCAATCATAAACGCTATGGTATAAACTCCGGCGAATACACCTAAAGCTATTGCTGTTATTATTACAAGGCTTCGGGTTTTACTTCGCCATATATTGCGCCAAGATACAGACCAAATCATATCATCTATCGTTTTAGTATTAGTTATTAAGCTCTAAGAGCGGTTGTTACTTTTATATTTTTAACCTTCATTATTGGATAAATTGATATTATGAGGGTTAAAACAAAAACAGTAATCATCTGATTTATGAAAACTTTGGGTGTTGCGCCAAAAAACAAGTACGGCTCAAAGCCATATTGCAAGTATACTTCGGCTGCTTCAGGAGGTAATTTTATTGGTTTTTCAACAAATAAAAGAACAACTGGGATACTAACTATAAAACCAGATATTACACCTATAAATCCTACTAGAATAGTCTCGTATAATAAGATTATCGATGATTTCATGCGTTGCATACCCACCGCAATCATAACACCTAATTCATGCTTTCGCTCAGCAACCATCATTATAATTGTTCCGAAAATCCCAAAACCAATAACAATGTACAGAATCATTATCATAATTTTACTTGAACCCTTTTTCATTTCAATAAACTGAAGTAATTCTGGATTTAAATCACGCCAATTTAATACTTTTAACGAAGCAATACTCTCAGTATCCTTCAATTGCTTCTGTGTAGATTTAACATTATTATAACCATCTACCATAATTATTAATGACGAGATTTTATCTTGAGTAGAATACAACTCTTGAGCTAATTTAACATCCATAATAACCCCCATACTATTCATTTGAGGAGTCTTAAATTTCAGTATTCCTTTTACAGGAAAAGCTCCTGAAGCACTTACTCCATGATAGCCCTGTCCTATTAAAATAATCGTATCGTTTACTCCTATTTTTAAATGCTTTGCAATATTGTATGTAAGCAGAACACTCCTATCGTTTGGTTTCAGGAATTCTCCCTCCGAAATCCAATTCTGGAAATTTGATATTAAACGATCCTTATCCGGATCAATCCCAA
>JAKSCO010000048.1 GCA_022360575.1 Bacteroidales bacterium
ATACCTGAAGATATTTTTCAAATACTGGGGACTTATTGCCTTAAAAACAATAAAATAGATATGAGTATCGAGATATTTCAAAAATACGTATCAACTTATAATACATCATTTACGGCATATAATTATTTAGGAGAGGCTCTATTCGCTAAAAAACAAATTAAGAAAGCAGAAGAAAATTTTAAAAAAGCAGTTGAGCTGAAACCAGATTATGAAGAAGCAAAAGAAAATTTAAAAAGGATTAATGAGTAATTGTAATAAAAACTAAACACAACACGCGCTTATAGTTAATTGCCGATTCTGTAGTGAAATCAAAGCTTGTAGCCCGCGTTAAGCTTATTGCAACTTGAAAGGGAAGTAGCCCGGAATCAGCAACAAAACCATAGCTCCACTCGTTGTAGCCAATAGAAAAATATAACATGGCAAAAATAAAATTGAATACATCTAAGAAGCCGATTAAAAAGGAAGAAGAACAAAAAATATTATTAAAAAGGTCCGACTATAAAGAGGAGAAAGAAGTGTTTTGGGAATGGTTGAAAAGGTTAGGTGCTTTAATCGGTTTGATCGGTGGGGCTCTTGGTTTAATCGTAACCTACAATAATATATCGAATAAAATATTTGTAGAACCAATCATAAAATCTAAATTAGTCAGTTTTGGAAGTTCTCTAGGAACATTTAATTCTCAAAGTGATTTTGCAGAAAAAAAAGGAATTTTTCAAGCAGCTCAATTCATGCTCAAGATCGCAACTAATGTAACTGGTAAAGATTTAAATTACTACGAAGTAATACCTTATGTAAAATTTGATTCAAAATTTGTAAAAGGAGAAATCTATTATCCAAAGAGTTCTTACATATGGAATTTTGATGGAGAGGATTATTTCTTAGATATTCCGAAGGATAAATTAATATACTACAATACCACATTAAACACAGGCGAAACAAATGTAGGCTACATTACTTTTTATGTTCGAGATGATAATGAAGAGCATTATTCAAAAGAAGGTAAGATTTTGCCTAAAAGTGTGCGACTGGATTTTATTAGTAGTGAGGATGAATCAAAGACTTACTCTACTGGGGAATTAATATTAAATCCTAAAGATGAATTGAAATATGCTTTTGAAGAAGAAATATGGATAAGAAAGAAATAGAAAAATACAAACTGGCTACAACAAAAAATATAGGGTATTTGGCGGTAAGTGATGAGTTGAGAATGAATACAATTAATAAAATATATAGCGGTTTAAGTTGTGGACAGATCCGTTTGTAAATTGATGCCATTGAAGCACACCCCCTCTTTTCGAGGCGTTTGATTATAATTGTTGTTCCAAGTATTGGGCTTTATCCAAAATTGGCCACCCTCCCATTATTCACGAATATTTATCTTCATAGGTATTCACAATTAAAACAATTCACCCTCTAGATACTTAAGTACGATCAACTCTAGCTTTTGCAGAAATATACTTGCACATTTAAACTTTTTATAGAGATTTAAGTAGCGTTAGCGCCAAGTTTGGAAGTGCTTTTCAAGAAATAAAAGATCGCAAAAAAGCGTAAATTAGTGGCATGGATAAAATAGTAAAAACTCAAGAATATAATAATTGGATTAAGAAGTTGAAATCCAAGATTCATGTTGCTCGCACAAAAGTAGCCTTGTCAATAAATTCTCAATTATTAGAACTGTATTGGGAAATAGGAAAAGATATTTGTGAGAGACAGATAGAAAATAATTGGGGAGGAAAATTAATTGAACAGGTAGCTCATGAATTAAAGAGTGAATTTCCTGAATTGAAGGGGTTTTCGCGACGGAATATTTATGCCATGAGACAATGGTATAAGTTTTATTCTAAGAAATATCCATTTGTGCCACAGAGCGTGGCACAAATTCCATGGGGTCATAATCGGTTAATAATTTCGAAGATAAAAGAAGTTGAAGAAGCAGAGTTTTATTGTGCTCAGACAATTGGAAACAATTGGGATAGAGATACTCTTGAATTGCAAATTTCTAATAATCTATATCATAAAAAAGGAGAAGGGATTTCTAATTTTCCTCAAACTCTACCGAAAACACAAGCGGAGTTGGCAACTCAAACATTGAAAGATCCTTATAATTTTGATTTTCTAGGATTGCACGATGATGCCTTAGAAAGAGCAATTGAAGATGAACTGGTTAAAAATATTACAAAGTTTTTATTAGAGTTAGGAAAAGGTTTCGCATTTGTTGGACGGCAGTATAAAATTGAGATAAGTGAGTCAGACTATTTTATTGATCTACTCTTTTACCATATCGAATTAAAATGTTATGTCGTTATTGAACTTAAAGCGGGAAAATTTAAGCCAGAATATGCTGGTAAATTAAACTTCTATTTATCAGCAGTTGATAGCCAATTTAAAAAAAGTGAGGACAATGAGTCTATTGGTATTTTGTTATGCAAGAAGAAAGATAAAATTGAAGCGGAATATGCATTACGAGATATAAATAAACCAATGGGAATAAGCGAATATAAATTAACCGATGCAATTCCAGAAGAGATTAAAACTAAACTTCCAAGTATTGAAGAATTAGAAAATAAGTTAGCAGAGAATGAATAAAACCACACACTAACAGCATTTTATATAAGTAATGGCAGGCAAAATTCTAAATATCAAGCTCTGCAGCCCGCTCAAACTGCGTAGCGGTTTGAAAGGAAATTGTCACGCAATCTGCCCCTACTCATACAATAGATCATTAAAGCAAGGCCATTTTTAAAAATAGGTAAACTGTTTCTCATCTTGTTCGTGTATTTTTTAGATTGGTTCTGTAGGTTTGATAAGTTATACCAAAAGACTACCAAATATTCTTCGACAGTCTTTTACTCTTGGTTCTTATATTTAAAATCTAATTTGTAAAAATTAAGTTATTATCGTCGCTATCAATTTCGATTTGTTTTTCTTTGTTAACCGTATCTGCTAAAATTTGTTTCGACAATTGATTTAAGATTTCTCGCTGCACAACTCGTTTTACAGGACGTGCACCATAGTGCGAATCAAAGCCCTGATTAGCGATCCATCTTATGGCATTGTCGGTAATTTTAATTTCGATACCTTGTAATTTTAGATTTTTGCTTAATAAGTTTAGCTGCAATCGAACAATATCCTCAATCTCGTTTTTATTAAGAGGTGTAAACATTATAATCTCGTCTAGTCGATTAATAAACTCAGGTCGGATAGTTTGTTTTAATACATTTATTACTTTTTGTTTTGTTTCGGTTAAAATCTTATCGGTATTGTTACCATCAAGCTTTGTAATATCGTCCTGAATAATATTCGATCCCATATTAGAGGTCATAATAATAATTGTATTTTTAAAATTAACATTACGACCTTTATTATCGGTTAATCGACCATCATCTAAAACTTGTAATAAAACATTAAATACGTCAGGGTGAGCTTTCTCTATTTCGTCTAATAAAATAACAGAATATGGTTTTCGTCGCACAGCCTCGGTTAATTGCCCACCTTCGTCGTAGCCAACATATCCCGGAGGAGCTCCTACGAGTCGCGATACCGAATGACGCTCTTGATATTCGGACATATCAATACGTGTCATCATGTTTTCGTCATCAAATAAAAACTCGGCCAAAGCTTTTGCCAATTCGGTTTTACCTACACCTGTTGTTCCTAAAAATATAAACGAACCTATAGGACGCTTAGCATCTTGCAATCCGGCTCTACTCCTACGCACAGCATCAGAAACAACCGATATGGCTTCGTTTTGACCCACCACACGCTTATGTAATTCTTGCTCGAGATTCAATAATTTATTTTTTTCGCTTTGTAGCATTTTACTAACAGGTATTCCTGTCCATTTTGCTACAACCTCGGCAATATCTTCACTTGTAACCTCTTCTTTTATCATCGAGTCGTTTTCTTGTATTTGCACAAACTCGTCTTGCAATTTTTTTACCTCAGCCTCGGCTTCTTTTATTTTGGCATACCTTATTTCGGCCACTTTTTCATAATCGCCTTCGCGCTCGGCCTGATCGGCTTCGAGTTTATAATTTTCGATTAATTGCTTGTTGTTTTGAATTTGGTTTACAACAGATTTTTCGTTTTCCCACTGTGCACGCATTTTATTACGATCGTCGGATAAATTAGCAATAAGCTCGGTTAATTGTACTACCTTTTTTTTGTTTCCTTCGCGTTTTATTGCCTCGCGCTCTATCTCTAATTGTTTTATTTTTCGTTCGATTTCGTCGATACTTTCGGGAACCGAATTGATTTCGAGACGTAGTTTCGAAGCAGCCTCATCAATCAAATCAATTGCTTTGTCGGGCAAAAATCTATCCGAGATATAACGCTGCGACAACTCTACTGCCGAAATTAAAGCATCGTCTTTAATTCTTACCTTGTGGTGATTTTCGTATCGTTCTTTTAAACCTCTTAATATAGAAATAGCACTCATATTATCGGGCTCGCTAACATATACTTTCTGAAAACGTCGCTCTAATGCTTTATCGTTTTCGAAATATTTCTGATACTCGTTTAATGTAGTTGCGCCAATTGCTCGTAAATCGCCACGAGCAAGAGCAGGTTTTAATATATTAGCAGCATCCATTGCACCTTCGCTTTTTCCGGCTCCCACTAAAGTGTGGATTTCATCGATAAATAAAATTATTTCGCCATTCGACGAAACCACCTCTTTTACTACCGATTTTAAGCGCTCTTCGAACTCGCCTTTGTATTTGGCTCCGGCAATTAAAGCCCCCATATCGAGAGAATAAATTTGTTTGTTTTTCAGATTCTCGGGGATATCGCCACTTAAAATTCGATGAGCAATGCCTTCGGCAATGGCTGTTTTTCCTACTCCGGGCTCGCCTATTAGTATAGGATTATTTTTGGTACGTCGCGAAAGAATCTGAAGAACTCTACGAATCTCGTCGTCGCGACCAATAACAGGATCGAGCTTTCCGGCACTGGCTTGTTCTATTAAATTTATAGCAAACCTATTCAGTGAGTTGTAGGTATCTTCGGCTGTTTGGCTGTTAACACTCGAGCCTTTTCGTAAACCCTGAATCGCTAAGTTTAATTCTTTTTCGGTAATTCCGTTATCTTTCATTAACTGCGAAACATTATCGCCTACTTGTAAAATAGCCAACCACAGGTGCTCGATCGAAACAAACTGATCGCCCATTTTTTTTGATATAGCAATTGCTTTTTGTATTGCTTTATTCGAATTTTTTGATAAATAAGGATCGCCTCCCGAAACTTTCGGATAAGATTCGAGAATTTTATCTAGTACATTCTGAAAAACAACAGGATTTACATTTAACTTTTTCAATAAAAAGGTTGATATATTCTCGCCTTGAGTAATTATCCCTTTTAATATATGTCCGTTTTCGATTGCCTGTTGATTGTACCCCTGAGCTATAACAAATGCCTGCTGAAGGGCTTCTTGCGATTTTATAGTAAAATTATCGAGTTGCATATATATCTGTTTTTAGTAATTTTTAATCTTTACACAAAAAATTAAGATAGTATCTTTATTTGTAGAATAAATTTCTTCAAAATTTTTACCAAACGTATAATTATGACAAAAAGGCTTGTTTGAACAACAAAACAGAGACAAAATGACACAAACTTATCCGTATTTTCAATTCCCGCCTCGTCGAATTTCTATCGAAGAGACTCAGAATGGTTTCGGTCTTGTCGAAATTCCATCGAAGTGCTCCGGGATGGTTTCGATCTTGTCGAAATCCCATCGAAGAGACTCGGAGTGGTTTCGGTCTTGTAGAAATCCCATCGAAGAGACTCAGAATGGTTTCTATCTTGTAGAAATCCCATCGAAGAGACTCAGAATGGTTTCTATCTTGTAGAAATCTCATCGAAGAGACTCAGAATGGTTTCGAAGGTTTGTTCAATAAACAAACTCTTTACAACTGAAATAATTCTTCATATTCTTTTGGCTTGACCCAAAAGAACCAAAAAATCTCATGACAACCGGTTTTATTATAAATGGCAAATTAAAAATCCCCCAATTTTCGTAAATGTATTTCCTCACTTTGAGCATTTGATTTTAGACATTATATATTCGAGCTGTTAATTTTATTTAGACTTTTTAGAATTTCCTCATAAAAACCAGTAAATTTGGGCTTTTTAGAATGCATCTGAGTTAACAATGTGACACTCTAGTTGTAAACAAGCAAAGAAATGAAACATCAAATTAATATTAAAATGAATTTAACAGAATTTGCAAACGGCATTTATTTTATTCGAATTCAAACAAATGATAAAGTTTATCTATCTAAAATAATTAAACATTAATATTATGAATCGTGGTATATTTTTAAATATAATAATTTTTGTATTCCTTCTATTTTCATGTAAGAAAGAGAAAAATACATATGACATAGTAACGAATGTTGGAGATACTGTCACAATAAATCTTGATTTTATGGAAGGTACAGGTAATTATTGGAATTGGAGTAATAGAGATGATGTTAAATCAAATATTGACACTATCAATTTACAGATTATATCAAGTAACATAGATGGAGGAATAGGTCAATATTATTGGAAGTATTTAACATATAAAAATTCTGATTGCTTTTTAATATTTAACACTACAATCATTACGATTCGGTTATAGGAAAGAAACAATTTAGAGTTTTGATAGAATAATTGCTAGCTTACAAACACGCAATCATAAGCAATGCGAGGGAAACTGAGAACTAAACGAAAGTATAAAACAAACAGCACGACAATTAGATATGAAAGAGCAGTAAAGCCCCTACAGATGCTTATATTGCTACTCGTTAGGAGCAATGCTGAGGAAAAACAAATCGAAATGAAAATTCAACAAATAGATTTTAACGAAATAGAATTACCCGATTTAATTTTTAAGTATAGAAATTGGTCTTCTGAATATCATAAAACGATCATAACAGAAAGGAAGGTGTTTATGGCATCTCCAAGTTCATTTGAAGATAAATTAGATTGTAAAATTCCAATTCGCTATGATTTACTTTCCCAAAGGGAGATATTTGACAAATATTTTCATTATTCAAAAATTGATAATCCCAAAAGAAACAGAGCGGAACATAGGAAGCATGCAAGAAAATGGACAAAAAAATATCCTTTAAGTAATCCTGATAATATTGCGCTCTTTCAAAAAAAATATTTTGAAGATTTCTTTGAAAGATTTGGAATTCTTAGCCTAACAGCAGAATCAGAAAATGATGATATGTGGATCAAATACAGTGATGATTTTAAAGGATTCTGTGTTGGTTTTAATACCAAAATAATGTTTGAGTCATTCGGCGGCGGTGGAGGAAATGTAAACTATTACGATGAATTGCCACTCATTTATCCTGAACCTAAATTTACAATAGGAAAAATTTATTATTATCAAGTTTTTTCAAAAGAAAGGAAATGGGAATTTGAAAAAGAATATAGAACTTATAAATTTTCCCAAATTCCTTTTACGGATGAAACACGAAATATTGTATTGCCACCAGAAGCTTATAAATGCATTATTTTAGGAAAGAACATGCCTACAGAATTTAAAGAAGAATTAAGAAATTCAATTCCTGATGAATTATCTCATATTGAAATAATAGAAAATTAAAGTGTTTACTAACAACAGGCAATCAAGTAGACTGTTCCATAAGCAAAAAATCAGATAGGAATATGTATGCAAGCAAAACTCCTTGGCTGCAAATTAGGACTACATTTATTTTTATTCGCAAATTTCAATAGATTTCACAGGAAAATCAGTAAGTTTAGGCTTTTCAGAATGCATCTGAGTTAACGATGCGACACTTTAATATAATAAAAATGAAATCGACGAAACAACAATAAAATATGAAAATACCAAAGTTTCAAGAGACTTTTATCCCGATTTTGAAAGTGCTAGAAAATGGAGAAACCCTCCAAACAAGAGAAATGTATCATAAAGTAATTGATGAATTCTATTCTGAACTTTCGAAAGAGCAATTGGAAGAAAAAACAAAAAGCGGAGACATTCTTATAATAAACAGAATTGCTTGGGGAAAATCGTACTTAAAAAAAGGAGGATATGTTGAATTTCCTCAAAGAGGGTTTGTTAAACTTACAGAGAAAGGGAAAACTCATGCTTCATCTGATTTGACTTTAAAACAAGTTGGAAGTTCTGAAAACTATCTTGAATTCTATAATGAGGAAAATACCAAAAAGGAATCAACACCTTCAATAATTAAAAACGCTTCGCCACAAGACTTAATTGACGAAGGTTTTAATCAAATAGACATTCAGGTTAAAGACGAATTGTTGGAAAAACTTAAGGAAATAGATCCATTTTATTTTGAGAATGTTATTCTTATTCTTCTCAAGAAAATGGGGTATGGTGATTTTGTTGAAACAGCAAAGACAGGAGATGGTGGAATTGATGGGATAATTAATGAGGATAAACTTGGACTGGATAAAATTTATATTCAAGCCAAGCGATATGGAGAAAATAAAGTTCGCGAAAAGGATATTCGTAATTTTATAGGAGCAATGAGTGGAGATACTCAAAAAGGGGTTTTCGTTACGACATCGTCATTTGATATAAGAGCAACTAAAAAGGCTCATGATGCTCATCACACAATTGTTCTGATTGATGGGTTGAAATTAGTAGATCTTATGCATCAATATAATGTAGGTATTCAAATAAAAGCAGTTTACGAAGTCAAAGAATTGGACAATGATTTCTTTGAAGATAATAATTAACTTGAAGTTTTATATCAAATTGCGGAGAATCAAAGTATACCGAAGAAAACAAAGATGATTTTCTATAAATAAATAGAAGAATAATAACTACTGTAGTATAGACAATAAAGATTTTAGTGGTTTCAGAGGGTTACAAACCTACTGTGGAAGTCCGCAATTTGCAACTTTTCGGATAATTTATGTTATCAACAAAGTTATAAAAAACAAAGCAATACAAAGATGTTAGTATTTCTCTCGGAGGATATTTTTCTAGTATACAGACACTGCACATCCGCGATAATATTTATATAATAAATTATAAGAAAAATATTCCATGGTCTGTGGGTTTTAAACTTTATATGTATATATTGCGCGCAAAATAAAACCTATATGAAATACGAAGATAATCCGAAGAGTATAAAATATTATGTGAAAAGATATTTGATTGCGAATCAAAAATTTTACAAAGGGAAGAAAGTTGTAGATTTCCCGGCAGGAAATGGAATAACTTCAAGAATCTTGAAAGAAATTGGAGCAATTCCTATCTCGATGGATTTATTTCCTGAATATTTTGAAATTGAAGGAATCGATTGTTTTAGAGCCTCTGCTAGAGAAGGATTACCTATAGAAAAAAATCAGTTGATGCTCTAATTTGTCAGGAAGGAATAGAACATTTTAGTGACCAATATGAAGCATTAAAAGAATTCAACAGAGTTCTTAAAAACAAAGGAACTTTACTGATAACAACACCAAACTATTCGAATATTCGGGCAAAATTGAGTTATCTTTTATCCGAAAGTGAAAGATTCAACTCGACAATGCCTCCTAATGAACTTGACAGCATTTGGATGTCAGAACAAAAAATTACCAATGAATTATATTTTGGTCATATTTTTTTAATTGGAATACAAAAATTGAGAGTTTTAGCAAAACTAAATGGATTTAGAATAAAACATTATCACTTTACAAAAACAAAACCTACGTCTCTTATATTACTCCCAATATTTTATCCATTTATCTTTCTATCAAATTGGATTTCTTATAGAAAGAACCTGAGAAAAAATAAAGATTATGATATTAAAACTAAAAAAGAAATTTATGGCGAAATTTTTAAGTTGGCTATAAATCCCAAAATATTAGTTGGTGGAAATTTGATGGTTGAATTTGAAAAGGAACAAGATTTTGAAACTGTAGCACAAAGATTAAAAAGTAAGCATAAAGAATTTGGTACAACATAAATACTTTGCTCAATCATAGAGTCTAAAATCTTATATTATAGAAAATCCAGTAGATAAGATTTGATGATTTTACCTACTGGACATTTTTATTTCGAATAATTCTTTTGATTTATCAGATTACCTTTCGAATCGTAAATTTTCCATGTCCCGATTTTATTTCCTTTGTGGTATCTCATCTCGTATCGCAATATCCCGTTCTCATCCCATATAAGCCATTTTCCGTCTTTATTCCCCAATTTATAGTTTACTTCGGCAAGCTTAACCTCTAATTCGTTCCAGGTAATCCATGTGCCATGCATTTTGCCGTTTTTATACGATCGCTGTTCATTTTTTATTCCATTTTCGAAATAGATGTTTGTTAGTCCATCCTGAACGCCGTTTTTTAAATTTATCTCAACTCTGATTTCTCCATTTTCGTAATATTCGTTATATATTCCTGTGTATGGAGTATTGTTTTGATCAAGATAAATTCCTTTGTCGCTTTTTATTATCTGAGCTATTGAGTTTAGTGAAAATATTAGTACGATAAATATTGTGGTTATTGTATTTTTCATTTGTTTATGTTTTTATTATTTATTTCAATAAGCTTTTATTACTTACTTATGACAATATAGTTATTATTAATAATCAATATTTAATAATTGTATTCGGAAGAATTTGTTTTAAGGTATCGGTTATATATGCACTCGAAAAACAATTTCCTTCGATATCCAAAATCTCTAAATGCCCTAATTTGCTAATAGTATTAGGTAGTGTACTTAAATTGTTATGAGATAAATCTAATTTTTTTAGCTTTTTCAGAAGGAAGATTTCTTTAGGAATGGAATCAAGCTTATTTTTTGCTAAAATTAATATCTCAAGATTAGAAAGTTTAAATAATTCAGGATTTAATGACCTTATCAAAGATTTTTTAAGATATAGTTCGGTAAGTGTATTTAATTCAGATATTTTTTCGGGTAATTCGCCGAGATTATTCTCCGATAAGTTTAATCGCTTTAAATTATTAAGATACAGTATTTGATTCGGAAATCTATCGAAATCATTTTTATTCAAATACAAACTCTGGATATTTTTAAGTTTGCTAATA
>JAKSCO010000214.1 GCA_022360575.1 Bacteroidales bacterium
ACAATCGGGGCATTCGTATTGTGCAGAATCGGGCATAGGCACAGTAATCGATTTCCAATCCGAGAAATCACTCTTCGAGTCAGGATCACCATCGCAAACCGCCTGAACCCTCATATGATATGTGGTGCCACGATCAACATTTAGAAACTGTAGTCGGTTATCGTAAGTTTCGCTATTGGAAAACCATCCCGAATTCGGATTTTTCATCTCGATATTAAACGAAGTATGATTCTCTTTTGGATTCCAATCAAAAAAAATGTCTCTGGCACGTCTGCTCGACGACAAATTAGTAACACTATCGCAAGCCGCCTTATACGTAAAGGTTCTTATTTGGCTATGTCCTTTTTGCTCAAAAGGTACTATTCCGCTAACATCCGAGGCGGTAATTCGCCATGCATATTTCATGCCCGGAGTCATAAGCAACGACGAAGGATACAGGGTGTACGAAGTATTAAAATCGGTATGCTCGTGAAAAACGGGAGTTGTTGCAGCAATCGTATTGGGGTTTATGTTCTCAATATGCATCTCCCACATTTCGAATTTATACTGAATGCTATTGGCCGATGCAGGACTGCCAACCGTAGCTGGCAACCACGAAAATGTGAGTGGCATATTTTTTATCTTACCCAAAGTGGCTTTATCTTTCGGAAACCTCAAAGCAGGCGGTTTGCCCAGTGCCATCCATGCCGTAGCAGTCCCCGTGTTCGATATCTTACGGTTTGTGTTAAAGTGTAGCACCTCTATCGAAAATTTATAAAACCCTTCGGGCAACTGACCTGTTCTTTTGTATGTGTTTTTGCTGTATCCTTTAAAAATAAGATTATCGATATTGAAATAATCTTTGAGGTCTTCGCCAAACACGACATTGGTTTCGCCCCCATTCATAAAAATGGGAGTTGTAATTATTGTTGGTGGAGTTTCTATAGTTACACCAAAGCTTTCTATTTTAATATGCAGCTTAATCGGCAGATTTGATATATTCAGATCATTAGCATTGATATTTATCATTAAACTTTGTGATCCAAACTTGCAATAGTCGCTAAGATTAAGCGAGTAAGGAGGAGTAAGCGACGGAACAACATATAGCGGATAGCTCGATTGGGCAAAAGCTGCCCCAATAAGTATTTTAATCGCTACGTATACAAATAAAAATAATTTACGCATGGTTCTTTTAGGGTATAAATAGTTAACAAGTATTAAATAGAGTGTTCTGTATTGTAATAATGCGCACTAAAGTATAATTATTCCGAAAGAAATCAAAACAATTTCAGTGTTTCGTTTTGGGTGTAGTAATTTTATATAGACTTAGGATTTGTTGTTATATTTTTAAAGATATAATATTCGTAAAAATTATTCGTTTTGTAATCTCTATAGATGGAGTATAGAGTGATTTTAGTAAATCAAAATAGATTTTTAAATAAAACTCTATAAAATAAATTCGTCTATTGAATTTCTATATCTTTCTCTCGATTCTCTTTCTTTTAAATCGGTTGGAAATAAATTGCTATTTCCTTTGTAACCTATAGCAATAGCCGCCATTGGTTCGTATTTATCGTCTAAATTAAATAGTTTGCGAATTTTATTAACGTCGTATCCTCCCATTTGATGAACAAATAAGTTCATTTCTGTAGCTTGAGTTAATAGGTTGCCCATTGCCATTCCTGTATCGTATTGAGCAAAACGATTGATTTTCCCTGTCACTGATGAGTATTTATGGGCTATCGAAAGCATTAAAACAGGAGCATATTTAGCCCAATTTTGATTGGCTTCAAATAAGCAGTCATAAATCTTTTTATAATTACTGTTTTTACCTTTTGTCCCAATGATAAATCGCCAAGGTTGTTCGTTGTAACTCGATGGTGCCCACCGTGCGGCTTCTAATAGTAAATTTAATTGTTTTAGGCTTATTTCTTTTGATGAAAAAATTACAGTACTATAGCGATTGCTTATTGATTTATGAATATGATCCATAATTACATAGTTTTGAATTGTAATTGAGATACAATATACTAAAAAGGCTTAAGTTTTAAAATAAGCTCAGAAAAATATGTTATAAAATATTTGGTTTTAAAGTAAAATATCAAGATAGGGTTTGATTATGAAGAAAGGTTTTCTTAGAATTGTAACCTTAAAAGAAAACTAACATTAATAAAATTTAAAAATCGAAATTATGATAAAAATGACAAGTCAAGATTATATCAATAGAGAAGATAAGTATGGTGCACATAATTATCATCCACTTCCTGTTGTTTTAGACAAAGCCGAAGGTGTTCATGTTTGGGATGTAGAGGGAAAGCAATATTACGATTTTTTGTCTGCATATTCTGCAGTTAATCAAGGACACTGTCATCCAAAGATTATTAATGCAATGGTTGAGCAAGCTAAAAGGTTAACCTTGACATCAAGAGCTTTTTATAATAGTGTTTTAGGAGAGTACGAAGAGTATGTGTCTAAGTATTTTGGTTTTGATAAGGTATTACCAATGAATACTGGAGCCGAAGCTGACGAAACAGCAATTAAACTTGCACGTAAGTGGGGTTATATGAAAAAGGGAATCCCTGAAAATCAGGCAAAAATTATTTGTTGTAACGAAAATTTCCATGGAAGAACTATTACTATTGTTTCTATGTCGACAGACCCAGATGCTTATAATGGCTTTGGCCCTTTTACTCCAGGTTTTGTTAAAATTCCGTATAATGATTTAGAAACTTTAGAAAAAGAATTGCAAGATTCTAATGTAGCTGCTTTCTTGGTGGAGCCAATTCAGGGCGAAGCAGGTGTTTATGTTCCTGAAGACGGATATTTAAAGAAAGCCTCGGAGTTATGTAAAAAATATAATGTGTTATTTATTGCCGACGAGGTACAAACAGGTATTGCTCGTACAGGAAAAATGTTAGCTTGCGATCATGAAGGAGTTAAGCCTGATATATTGATTTTAGGAAAAGCTATTTCTGGTGGTGTATTTCCTGTGTCGGCTGTTTTAGCAAATGACGATATCATGCTTTGCATTAAACCAGGCGAACATGGTTCTACCTTTGGTGGTAATCCGATAGCTGGTAAAGTTGCAATGGCTGCATTAGAAGTGATTAAAGAAGAGAAACTAGAAGAAAATGCAGAGCGTTTAGGGAAAATTTTCAGAGATGAGTTTAATAGTATCGAGTCAGATATGATAGAACTTGTTAGGGGTAAAGGTCTTTTAAATGCTGTTGTTATAAAAAATAAAGAAGGAAAAACGGCATGGGATGTTTGTGTTGCTATGGCCGAAGCAGGAGTTTTAGCTAAACCTACTCATGGTAATATTATTCGTTTTGCTCCGCCTTTAGTAATTACCGAAGAGCAGTTACGTGATGCTATGAATAAGATTAAAGAAGTATTCAAAAAATTCGAATAATTCAAGATAAGATTTAAACTTGTATATAAAAAAGCTGTCTCATAAAACTGGGGACAGCTTTTTTTCTTTAATTTATTAGTTAATGCAAATATATTTTAATTTATTGATTTAATTTTGACGTTTGTATTACTAATGATTTAATACAAATACAGGTTTTGTCTGGTGATATAAATAATTATAATTAAACAAAATATGCCAAATAATAATACTCTTTAAGGCATATATAAATGAAGAAAAAATGAAAATTAAATTAACGTTAAAACTTGCAATACTTGCAGTAGTTAGTATGGGAATAGTTAGTTCGTGTCGGGAAGGAGCCGACAAAAAAAAGGTTACATTAGATGTAAATATGATTGACAAATCGGTAAATCCTGCCGAAGATTTTTATCATTATGCTAATAATGGCTGGTTAAAGCAAAATCCTTTACCTGATGATGAAAGTCGATTCGGATCATTTGATCAATTAGGAAAGGAAACAAGTAAAAAAGTAAAATCTTTATTAGAAGAGTTAGCAAAAACAGATCACCCTAAAGGTTCGATTGAACAAAAAATAGGCGACTTTTATGCTATGGGGATGGACTTAGAAAAAATAGAAAGTCAAGGTTTAGCTCCATTAAAATCGGAATTTGATCGAATTGAGGCAATCAAAACAGCTAAAGATGTTCAAGAACAAATAGCACATTTTCATCGTTATGGTATCTCATCGTTATTTGGTCTTTGGGGTTCTAGCGATGCTAAAAATAGTAGTATGAATATAGCTCATTTGTCGCAAAGTGGATTAGGAATGTCTGATAGAGATTATTATGTAAAAGAAGACAAGCATACTGTTGAGATTAGAGAAGCATATAAGCAGCATTTAGTAAAGATGTTTGTTCTTAGCGGAATTTCTGAAAAAGATGCTGAGAAGAAAAAAGAATCTATAATGAAACTTGAAACTCGATTGGCAAAAGCATCATTTAATCGACTAGAAAATAGAGACCCTCATGCAACTTACAACAAAAAATCATTTGATGAAGTAATAAGTTTATATCCAAATTTTGATTGGAAAGCTTATGTTAAAAATATAGGATTAAACTATTCGGATGATATTATTGTTCGACAGCCTAGGTTTTTCGAAGAAATGAATCTTGTTATGACGGAAACATCGATTAATGAGTGGAAAGATTATTTCTATTGGAATCTATTAAATACAACAGCAGGTCTTTTAACTCAAGCTTTTCAAGAACAAAATTTTGATTTTTATGGAAGAACAATGAGTGGAAGTCCTAAAATGCGTCCTCGTTGGAGAAGAGTCTTAGGTTCTACTAATAGTGCCCTAGGTGATGCAATGGGTCAAAAGTTTTGTGAGAAGTTTTTTCCTGCTGAAGCAAAAACTCGAATGGTTAAACTTGTTCAGAACTTAAAAACAGCTTACGGACAACGTATTGAAAAGCTTGAATGGATGAGTGACGAGACAAAAGAGAAAGCTTTAGATAAATTAAATTCGATAAAAGTAAAAATAGGATATCCTGATAAGTGGATGGATTATTCGGACTTAGAGATTGGTAGAGAAGCTTATGTTTTAAATGTTTTGGCTGCTAATAAATTTGCAGTTGATTTTGCAAATAGCAAAATAGGGAAACCTGTTGATAAGGATGAATGGTTTTTCCCAGCACATACAGTAAATGCTTATTATGCTCCATCGTTAAATGAAATTTGTTTTCCTGCAGGAATCTTGCAGCCTCCATTCTTTTATCTTGATGGTGATAATGCAATTAACTATGCTGCTATTGGGGCTGTTATTGGACATGAAATGTCTCACGGTTTTGATGATAAAGGAAGATTGTATAATAAAGAAGGAAACCTTGATGAATGGTGGACAAAAGAAGATGCTGAGCGGTTTAATAAAAGAACTCAGGTTTTAGTAGATCAATTCAATGCAATCGTTGTTGTTGATGATATCCATGCAAATGGAGAACTTTCATTGGGTGAAAATATAGCTGACCTTGGAGGAATAAATATTGCTTATACTGCATTTCAGAATGCTCAGGCTAAAAATCCTCAAGCAAAAGAAATTGATGGATATACAGCTGAGCAGCGTTTTTTCTTAAGTTGGGCTAGAGTTTGGGCACAAAATATTCGTAAAAAAGAAATGATTAGAAGAACACAGGAAGATGTTCATTCTCTAGGAATAAATAGAGTTCATGGTCCAATTTCTAATATGCCCGAATTTCATGCTGCTTTTGGTGTAAAAGAAGGTGACGCCTTATATATTCCAAAAGAAAAAAGAGCTGTTATTTGGTAATACTCAAATAATATATACATTCAGAGATCATTTTTATAGATGGTCTCTTTTTTTGTAGTAAAATAATGTAAGGTGTGAAATAGTTATTTCATTCTTATTTGCAACCAAACCACTCTATATTTACTTTTTGTTTTCGCAGCTTAATAATATTATCTTTGCACAATTATTAATTTCACGGTCGAAAAAATATAAAAGATGCACGAGAAAATTTTAATTTTAGATTTTGGTTCTCAATATACTCAGTTAATTGCGAGGCGAGTTAGAGAGTTGAATGTTTATTGCGAAATCCATCCTTTTAATAAAATTCCAGAGCAAATATCTGCATTTAAAGGAGTTATTCTTTCAGGGAGTCCATTTTCTGTTCGAGATGAAAATGCTCCAATTCCTGATTTGTCTGATATAAAAGGGAAGTTACCTTTGTTAGGTGTTTGTTATGGAGCTCAGTTTTTAGCTAGTAATTACGGAGGAGAGGTTATGCCTTCAAAACATCGAGAGTATGGACGTGCACGGTTAGATTTTATTGATGACGATAACAAGTTGATGAAGAACCTTGAGGAAAATACACAGGTTTGGATGTCGCATGGAGATACAATTACTCAGGTTCCTGAAAGTTATAAAGTTATAGCAAGTACGACTGATGTGAAGTTTGGAGGATATCAAATAGAAGGAGAAGAAACTTATGGAATTCAATTTCATCCTGAAGTATACCATTCGGAGCAAGGGAAGGAATTACTAGAAAATTTCTTGGTTGGTATTTGTGGCTGTAAACAAGATTGGACACCTTCGGTATTTGCTGAAGATACAATAAGAGAATTACAAGAACAGTTAGGAAATGACAAAGTAGTTTTAGGTTTATCAGGAGGAGTTGATTCTTCTGTAGCAGCAATATTATTGCATAAAGCAATAGGTGAAAATCTAACTTG